>NZ_JBFULI010000071.1:0-25976 GCF_056400405.1 Pseudomonas sp. P5_B3
AACCTGGCGCGCACGGCGATCCCTCCGGAAATGATCGCCGGGATCGCCGCGCCAAAGGTCAGCAGGAAGAAAAACTTCACCAGTCCATAGCCATGGTCGGCATTGAGCACAGCCGCCGGCTGCATGAATGTCACGCCGTAGGAAATCCAATAGCCTATAAAGAAGTAGGCCAATGTCGAAACGGCGAAGTCACTGAGGATTTTCGACAACGCATTGACCTGGTTTTTCTGTCGCACAGTTCCGACTTCGAGAAAGGCAAAACCGGCGTGCATGGCCAGAACCATGACCGCACCGATCAGAATGAACAGCGTGTTGGAGCTATGGACCAGGGTGTCCACAGCGCTTTGCAGGTTTTCCATGGGATGGGCTGACCTTATGGCAGAAAAAAGCACCAAAGCAGTTCGCGATGACTGTCCATGCACCAAGTTGCGGCTTCGAAGCATCAGCGCACTGATCTCGTTGAACCACTTTGGCGCACGGACGCCCTCCAGGAAAAACGCGCCCCGGAGGTTTACGCGAGTTTTTGATTGTTTGTCCTACGGTTTTACTGAAATCATGCCCGGCCATAGCGCAATGGTGCGGACCGGCGCACCACGACATAGCAAAAGTTGTACCAGTCATTTGTACTGAACCTTCGCCGAAGGCTCATACTCGAAAGCATCAGAAAGCCACTTATGGAGATCCACCATGGCCCGCACCCAGGCAAAGACTGCTCAAGAAATCCTGATGAACGACTTTCAGACATTGGTCAGTGACACCGAACGGTTGCTGGAGCACACCGCGACCCTGGCCGGCGATCAGGCCGACGAATTGCGCGAGCAGATTCACGACAGTCTCTTGCGTGCCCGTGAAACCCTGAAACTGACCGAAGACTCCCTGCGCGAACGCGGCAAGGCCGCTGTCACAGCCACTGAAGACTATGTCCAGGCCAACCCTTGGCAATCCGTCGGGATCGCGGCCGGCGTGGGTTTCCTGATCGGCCTGCTGGCTAGCCGGCGCTGATATGTCGATCGGTGAATCCGGCCCGTCTGTAGCGGGTACCAGTTCCTCATCACGGCGCCTGGGTGCTGCCTTCCTTGGGTTGCTGCACAGCCATGTCGAACTGTTCGGCATCGAATTGCAGGAACAAAAAGCCCGCACCGTCAGCCTGTTGCTGTTTGCCGGCCTGGCCCTGGTGTTTGCGTTGCTGCTGTTGGTGGGGTTGTCGACGTTGGTGCTTATCGTGTTCTGGGACACCTATCGCCTGACCGCCATCATCGGGCTCTGTGTGTTCTACACCCTCGCCGCCATATTCTGTGGAATGCGCTTGAGAGCAGCGATTTTCGATGAGTCCTCACCCTTCAACGGCACGCTGGAAGAGCTGGCCAACGATCGGGAGCGCCTGCTGCCATGAGCCTGCCTGAATTGCCACACAACAGCTCACGCACGGAAATGCGCAAGGCCCTGATCCGCTTGCGCATGGAAATGCATCGTCAGGAAATCCGCCACGAATCCGCGCAACTGCTGCAACCCTTGCAACGCGTGCGCGGGATTACGCAAAACCTGCAGGACGGTTTTGGTATCAAGCACGCACCACTCTGGGGCGTAGCCGCCGTCACCTTGCTGGGCTTTCTGGGCGGCAAGGGTGCGAAAAACGGTGGCGGCCTCAGCAGCCTGACCCGGCTGGTCCGGCTCGGTGCCACACTGGCCCCGCTGATCAAGCTGATCATGCAGGGCTCTTCACGCAAAGACTGATCAATCTGGCACATGTGGTGGTGCGTTTCCGGCACGCCGGCGCGCGGATAGCCATCGATGATTTCGGTGCCGGTTACTTATCGATATCGACGCCACCCAGTTCCGCTTGCAGGTCATGGCGCGAAACGGGAAGCTAGGCTATCAGTCACCTGACGGAGAGACCCCGCCTT
Organism: Pseudomonas sp. P5_B3; assembly: GCF_056400405.1. Taxonomy (NCBI): domain Bacteria; kingdom Pseudomonadati; phylum Pseudomonadota; class Gammaproteobacteria; order Pseudomonadales; family Pseudomonadaceae; genus Pseudomonas; species Pseudomonas sp. P5_B3. The sequence continues at coordinate 1,905 of NZ_JBFULI010000071.1, forward strand.
GGATTGGCACACTCTGCTTACCCGCGAACGCCTCGGAAAACCTCTGCACAGCCCAGAAGAGCTTGGCCGCAGCCCTTTTCACAAGGACCACGACCGCATCATTTTCTCGGGGGCTTTCCGCCGCCTCGGGCGCAAGACCCAGGTCCATCCGGTGTCCAGCAATGATCACATTCATACGCGCCTGACCCACTCGCTGGAAGTCAGTTGCGTGGGTCGCTCACTGGGCATGCGGGTCGGCGAAACCATCCGCAATGCCCTGCCCGACTGGTGCGAACCCAGCGACCTGGGGATGGTGGTGCAATCGGCTTGCCTGGCACACGACATCGGCAACCCGCCTTTCGGCCATTCCGGTGAAGACGCGATCCGGCACTGGTTCCAGCAAGCCGCCGGCCGTGGCTGGCTGGATGCAATGAGTGAAGCCGAGCGCAATGACTTCCTGAATTTCGAAGGCAATGCCCAGGGCTTTCGGGTACTCACTCAACTGGAGTATCACCAGTTCGACGGCGGCACCCGACTGACCTATGCAACGCTGGGCACGTACCTGAAGTATCCATGGACGGCCAGGCACGCCGACTCCCTGGGCTACAAGAAACACAAGTTCGGCTGTTATCAGAGCGAGCTGCCGCTACTTGAGCAGATCGCCCATAAACTCGGCCTGCCACAACTGGAGGAGCAACGTTGGGCGCGACATCCTCTGGTGTACCTGATGGAGGCTGCCGACGACATCTGCTATGCACTGATCGACCTGGAAGACGGCCTGGAAATGGAGTTGCTGGAATACGCCGAAGTCGAGTCCCTGCTCCTGGGCCTGGTGGGCGATGACTTGCCTGAGACCTACCGCCAGCTCGGTCCCGGCGATTCGCGCCGACGCAAACTGGCGATACTGCGCGGTAAAGCCATCGAGCACTTGACCAATGCCGCGGCCCGGGCGTTTGTCGAGCAACAGGATGCGCTGTTGGCCGGTACGCTTTGCGGCGACCTGGTGGAACACATGCACGGTCCCGCCAAGCGTTGCGTGCTGAATGCCAAGGACATGGCCCGCAAGAAAATCTTCCAGGACAAGCGCAAGACTCTGCACGAGATCGGCGCCTATACCACACTGGAAATCCTGCTCAACGCCTTTTGCGGCGCAGCTCTGGAGCAACACAACGGAAGTACGCCGTCGTTCAAGAGCCGTCGTATCCTTGATCTGCTGGGCAACAATGCGCCCGACCCTCACGGCCCATTGCACACTTCGTTTTTGCGCATGATTGATTTCATCGCCGGCATGACCGACAGCTATGCCAGTGAGATGGCCTTGGAAATGACCGGACGCGCCAGCCACTGAGGTGTATCGTTTGATCAGCCATTACGGCATTCGTAATGGCTGATCCCCCCTTGAAACTCCAACAGCACTCAAGTCTCGTCGAATCGCCCTACAGCACCTGTCGAGCAAACTGATCGCTTGTCCAGCACTCTCGCGAAACAATCGCCCTCCCTTCTGTTCRACAGATGAAGTGCACCCCATGGCCGAAGACGATCTACGCATCCTTGTGGTGGAAGACCATCCCTTCCAACTAATAGCCACTCAGTACCTGCTGGAAAGTTATGGCTTCACCCGACTGACTACCTCCGATAGCGCCAAAAGCGCCATGCAGCAAATGCTCGGGGCCGACCAACCGTTCGACATTCTTTTATGCGATCAATGCCTGCCCGATCTGACGGGACTCGATCTGGTCCGGTTCGCCAGCCAGCGAGGGCTGATCAGACAGGCGATCATTCTGAGTAGCCTGACAACGTCTGAATTGGATGAGCTTGTAAATACGGCCGCTGATTACGGGCTGCCATTATTGGGATACTTGATAAAACCACTGAAACAATCTGAATTTATAGACTTGTTGACCTCTGCACCAATATAGAAAAAGACACATATAAATCCCGACAAATATACAGCGTAAAACTTACAAACAACCTCCTTACAAAGTGCACCAAAGCACTAGACTTTCCTAGCCTTCCTAATAAGAAACCTAGTTAATACGTAGTCCCATTCCTTTTAATCTGTAGGAATTCTCCTATATTGCTGCTACAGCTTGGTCAGTTCATGCGGCCCTTCAAGTATCTGAGCTAAGGTGCGCGCTTTATTTGAGCTCGCATGGGACTTGATTATGAACTCCGTTTTTATTGTCGACGATCACCCGGTTATCCGCCTTGCCGTTCGAATGCTGCTGGAACATGAAGGTTACAAAGTCGTCGGCGAAACTGACAATGGGGTCGACGCCATGCAGATGGTTCGCGAATGCATGCCGGACCTGGTCATTCTCGACATCAGCATTCCAAAACTGGATGGCCTGGAAGTGCTGTCCCGGTTCAACGCAATGAGTAATCCTCCTAAAACACTGGTACTGACCGCACAATGCCCGACACTTTTCGGCATTCGTTGCATGCAATCCGGTGCCTCGGGCTATGTCTGCAAACAAGAGGACATCAGTGAACTGGTCAGCTCTATAAAAGCGGTATTTTCAGGTTACAACTATTTCCCGAGTGAGGCCTTGAACCCTGTCCACGGAGATGAAACACGCTGCATCGAATTGGAACTGTTCAAATCCGTAAACGACCGGGAGCTGATGGTCTTGCAACTTTTTGCCCAAGGTCGCACAAACAAGGAAATCGCCAAGGGGATGTTTCTGAGCAACAAGACCGTGAGCACCTACAAAAAGCGCCTCATGCAGAAGCTCAAAGCCAAATCCCTGGTTGAACTAATCGAGATGGCTAAACGAAACGCGCTAGTGTGAGACCCACGATGCCCAGCCGTTTGAAGATTTATCTGATACAGGTGACTGCAGGTCTATGCCTGAGCACCTCGTTGTTCGGGGCACCGAACAGTGAACACTACACGCTGCTCAGCCGTTCGAAGGCCGGAGCAATGGAGGTTCGGCTGGATGAATCCCAACGGCAATGGATAAAGCAAAAACATGAACTGACGCTCGGGACGTCGGCCCCGGACTACCCCCCTTTCGACCTGACCACCAGTGGGCAGGACTATGAAGGGTTTACCGCCGATTACGCTGGTCTTCTGGGAAAAATAACCGGTTTGCCCGTCACGGTTCGGCGTTTCGATTCCCGAGGGGCCGCGATCGCTGCACTGGAAAGCGGCGAAGTCGATCTGCTAGGCACCGCCAATGGATTCGAAGCTGGCAATGCCGACATTGCACTGTCGATACCCTATGCCGTCGACCAACCCGTATTGGTGACCCGCGAAGGGGAAACCMGATCCCTCACCGATGGCCTGGCCGGATTGCGCCTGAGCATGGTGTATCACTACTTGCCGCTGACGGAAGTCAGGGCGTTGTACCCGAAAGCGATCATCACGTCCTATCCCTCCTACCAGAATGCGATCAACGCCGTTGCTTTCGATCAGGCGGACGTGTTTCTCGGTGACACCATTTCAACTCACTACATGATCAACAAGGGATACTTGAACAACATCCGGATGGCCAACTTCGGCAAACATGAAGCCTATGGTTTCAGCTTCGCCGTTAACAGGAACACCCCCGAGCTGCTCGGCATCATCAACGCGACGATCACGGCCATCCCCTCCAGTGAACGAGAAAACATCGCCAAACGCTGGAGCGCCGGTAGCGACATTCTGCTGACCGATCAAAAGTTGCAACTCACTGAACGGGAAGAGCGCTGGCTGGCACGCCACCCGATAGTGCGCGTCGTCGTCAACGAAGCCTTTGCGCCACTGACGTTTTTCGATAGCAACGGCAACTTTCGCGGGGTCACCGCGGATTTGCTTGAGCTGATCAGGCTGCGCACCGGCTTGCGCTTTGACATCCGGCGCAGTCGGAGCGATGACGAAATGATCAAACAGATCAAGGACAACAAGGCCGATGTGATCGCCCCGTTGCTTCCCAGCGCGCAACGTCAAACCCAACTGAACTTTACCCGACCCTTTCTGGAAAATTCCTACGTCCTGCTGACCCGCAAAGCCGCCGACAGCCCGACCAACCTCGTGCAGTTGCAGGGCAAGCGCCTGGCCATTGCCCGCGGCAATCCACTCATGGATTACCTGCGCAGAGAATTTCCCCGGATCAGGTTGATCGAAGCCCCGGACACCTTCAGCGCCGTAGAGTTACTCGCCGAAGGCCAGGCCGAGGGCGCGGTGAACTCACTGATCATTGCCAATTACTTCATTTCGTCGCGACTGTTCGAGCACACACTGCAAATCAGCACCACCATCGGCACCGAGCAGGCAGCGTTTTCCCTTGCCACCGCTCGGGGCGCCAAAGAGCTGAACGCGATTCTCGACAAGGCGCTACTAAGCATCTCGCCGGAAGAACTGGGCATCATCAACAGCCGTTGGCGCGGCTATTCGGCGTCTTCGCAAAACACCTGGCGCAACTATCAACGGCTGTTCTATCAGATCGTCATCGGTGCCGGCGTGCTGCTGCTGATTTCCATTGCGTGGAACGACTACATGCGACGCCAGATCAAGCAACGCAAGGCCGCCGAGCGTGCGTTGAACGATCAGTTCGAGTTCATGCGATCGCTGGTCAATGGCACGCCCCATCCGATCTACGTACGTGATCGCCAGGGGCTACTGCAAAGTTGCAACGACAGTTACCTGCAAGCGTTCAGCGCCAGGCGTGAAGATGTCATCGGCAAAAGTGTCATGCAGGGATCGATGAGCAATGTATTCGAAGCCCGGGAGTACCAGGCTGACTACCAACGCGTGGTGGCCGAGGGCAGACCGTTGATCGTCGATCGCGAGCTGCACATTGGCGGCCGGCGGTTGACGATCTATCACTGGATTCTTCCCTATCGGGATTCCAGCGCAAAAGTGCAAGGCATTATCGGTGGCTGGATCGATATCAGCGAACGGCGGCAACTGCTCGATGATCTGCGTTGCGCGAAAGAACGTGCCGATAACGCCAACCGGGCCAAAAGCACGTTTCTGGCCACGATGAGCCAYGAGATCCGCACGCCGATGAATGCAATGATTGGAACGATGTTATGATTTTATTTCGAGTCTAGAGGTGGTGGCTGTGCAAAAGCTCTGTTTCTCCTACGTGCGGTATTCAAGCTGGACACAACGCAACGGCGATAGCGTTAAACGACAGAACGAGATGGTAGCCAAGTGGCTGCTGGAGAACCCCGAATACGTCTTGAGCGAACAACGCTACAACGACCACGGGAAGTCAGGCTATCACGGTGATCATCTGGATAACGCTTTTGGTCGTCTGCTGGCCGCTGTGGAGAATGGCGACATTCCCCGTGGCAGCAAGGTACTGATTGAGCAGATTGACCGTGCAGGACGTTTGGCACCAATGGAGATGCTCCCGCTGGTCTCCAAGATCRTCAATGCTGGTGTTGACCTTGTGACGCTGGATGACGGCATTACGTACAACCGAGAATCAGCCAACAGCAACCATCTGTTCTTGCTCGTTGCCAAGGTACAGCAGGCATACCAGTACAGTGACAACTTGAGTCGTCGCTTGAAAGCTGCCTATGAAACCAAACGAAAGAAAGCTGCTGCTGGTGAAGGTGCTACACGCCGTATGCCGTTATGGATACGTGATGGAAAGCTGAGAGACGATATCGCACCTTTCATTGTTCAAGTGTTCGAAGATTTCGCTGCTGGTATCGGTGAGCGTCGTATTCTTGGGCGACTGAAAGACCAGCACTCTGACTTCAATACAACCAGCCCTTCGACGTTCAGACGCTGGCTACGTAACCCGGTGGCTATAGGTCGTTGGAATGATATTGAGGATGTATGGCCTGCTGTTGTCAGCAAGGAACTTTGGTTTCGTGTTCAAAAACGTATCAACGACAGTAGTGCAACCCCCAAGGCTGCTGCTTCGAAGTATCTTCTGACAGGAATTGTGAAGTGTGCCAGATGCGGCAAGAACTACTGTGTTGGTGGGCAGAAAGGCGCTCTCACAATGTTGTGCGTCAGTCGTCACAGGTTTGGTGGTGGTGCTGGGGGCTGTACAAACAGTCGCTCTATACCCTATGCCGTATTCGACTTTATCCGCTCTCAAACAGCCCATGCCGCACTTGTACGAGCAGCACAGAGTCAGAACCTGACAACCAGTGAAAAACGCCTAATTGAAATTGATGGTGAGCTGGCCGAACTACAGCGTCAGTTTGTGAATGTATCAGGTGGGCTAGCCAAGTATGGAATGGTCAAGGCTATCACTGATGTTCTAGATCGTGTGACAGCACAGATTTCAAAACTTGAGCAAGAGCGTGTTTTGTTGAACGCTACACCAGCACCAACAACAATGGATGACATGCTGGGTTTTGAGGATATCTTACTAGACGACGATACCGTCAAGCTCAACGCCCTGCTTCAAGGTGTCGGATATTCAATGATCGTAGATGACCGTACAATCACCGTGATGGAGTCTAGTGTGTACAGTGCGTTAGATGTTCAGGTTTACCGCTATCTTGGCTCAGATCGTGTTAACGGCACGTACAAACTCAACGTGAATGATGAAAGCGTGTATCACTTGCCCAATCTGGACTCCAAGGTGCAGAAGGAACAGTACGATACGCAAATTAAAGAGGAAGCTGATATTGCAAATGAAATTGCACAGTTGGTAGCGGAAGGAAGGTTTACAAAGATCACATATCATTATTATGCGACAGGGGAGGTGGTAATAAAAGGACTACAATAACATCGAGGGTTCCACCTCGATAGAACCACTAAACATATAATGGGCTATCTGGCCCTTTTATTCCATATTGAATGATACGTGTTGAGACGCACTCTACAAATACCCCTGCGAGCTCCTGTGGTGCGATATGGGAGTGCCTCGCATGTGACGCACGCCCAGCGTAGCGATACAATGCACATGTAGGGCTGCAGGGGCTCTGGAGAGGGCAAAAGCATCTTTCCTTGAAGTATCTGTCACTGTATAATTTTGGGGCTTCTATCTTGGCTGATCTTCCAACTCAGCAATCTGCTTATCAATGTCTGCCAGTAAAGCCTGTAGCAACCTCCGCTGTTCCTTGAAGAAATTCAAGCGGAAGTTATTCTCAGACTGTCGTCTCTCTGTAAAAAAACTATTGAAGTTATCCTCGAAGGGAGCAGCAGAGATGGTTGGCTTGAGTCCGAGGGACATGCTGACTACATTGGAAGTTACTGTCTTGGAAGTTACTGCATCAGTCTTGGAAGTATCAGAAGAGCGGACGGCATACCTATCTAGCCAACTTTTGAGGCTGGTAATGTTGGTTTCGTGTAGTTTGCCTTTTGAGTCCATAACGAACTTACGCATATTGGATTTCTGACCAGCAGCCTTGGCATGAGCAACATGCTCTGCCCACTTCACAAGCACCAGCCTCCTCTTTGCTTCTCGCTCTTCCCTCACTGACCAAGACATGTTTGCTTCCTCGGTGTTGTGTTGGTAGGCGTACATTATGAGTGTAGGCGAACATCCCAACTTGCACACTGCCACAGCAGCAGGMTGTGCACTACTCATCACATCTGTAAATGATTACCATGTATTTCTTCAGCCTTTCTTGCGATCCAGCTTGTGTGCAACTCGATATGCACAAGTCTAATTTATGCACTTCATCGAACTATTTGGCTTGGCGAACGAGTCCACGATTGACTTGGTAGCAGGACTGGTCTTCAGGTCGCCAACTTTCGCTCCCCACTTGCAGGCTGCGATCTCGTTCTGGGGCGATGGTTCGGCAGACGTTGCTAAAACAGCCAGAAAAATGTGGTGCAGGACGTTATTTTTCTCCAGCTCTGCAAGGAAGACCAAATTCTGATCCACAAGCCCTGTTTCTTCGCATAGCTCACGGATAGCCGCTTGATGAGGTGTTTCACCTTGCTCGATCTTGCCACCGGGTAGAGCCCATTTCGACTTCTGCTTGCGAACGTAGAGGACTTGGTCATCTCGCCGACAAATTATGGTCGCTCTCTCTTTCATCACCTTTCCACCACCTCTGCACCAAATTGCGGCCACGCTTTTGATTCACGTACAGCTGAGACGCCGATGCATCGATCTGGTCACTGTCATAAACCCGTTGCTTGTAAAGTTTAAGCATTAACGGTGCCAACGTCCTGATCGGCCAGTGCAAATGATGTGCTCGTTTCCACAGAGTCCTCGCCCCGCCGCCAAAATTCCGGTGCACTTTGATATCGGTTTGGTTGGTTGACTGGAAAAATAATGGTGTTTTAACCTGACCTGCTAAGCCAGGTGCGAGGTGGCCAAATGAGCGCCGCCAAAATCGATAAATAAGTCCCAGCTTGCCCTGCATCTGCTGACCACAACTACAGACACAGGGCGAGCATCCATCATACTGCTGTTGTTTCTCGCTTGATCCGGTACACCGTGGCGACACCACAGTCAGCCAGCTTGGCGATCATGTCAGCGGACATGGTTGGATGCTCCTGCATCAGCAACTGAACCTTCTCCCACTTGGCAGTGTTCCTGCCTTTACCTGATGGCTTCCAATCGGGATCAGCAGCACGTTTGTTCTCTAGTCCTTGCCTGATGCGTTCTACACGCTTCTCTTGATCCAGTCGTGCCATGGTAGCCATGAGGTCGATCAGCATATTGTTGATGACGTCCATGATTTGTCCTGTGATTCCCTTCGTCTCAATCAACATATGACTGGTAGGCAGATCAGCCACTACCAATCGAAGCCCCTTGGCCTTGATGGTGACCTTGAGAGTGTCCCAATCAGCCTGTGAGAGGCGACTGAGGCGGTCTACGGACTCGACCAATAGCACGTCTCCACTCTCAGCAGTATCGAGCAGAGAAAGCAGCTGAGGGCGATTGAGCTTGGTGCCACTGATGTTCTCAGCGTACACGCCAACAATGCTCAATTCCTTCTCGACAGCGAACGACTCCAAAGCGACTTTTGCACGGAAAGCGTCTTGGTCTTTGGTCGATGCACGGAGATAAAGGTGGGTGTTCATGGCTTGCTATCCTTTGTCATTCACTTCGATAGGCAAATGATAAATGAATCATATGGCACTCAACAAGAGTCTATTGATAGTGATTTCATGACTGCTCTCGCACTACCAGATAGGTCTACTTCTTTGATAGCGATTATTGCCGGAGCTTGAGAATTCCAGCGGTGATGACAGATGCATTTTTGTCGAGGGTGTTCAGTGCTGCGATAGCATTGTCGTGAGTCGTTGGGGAGCCAGTTGATTTTGCCCACAGGGCCACTTCCTCGATTGCGGCGGCAATTGCGTGCTGGTTGTGCAACAAGAGAGTCAGCACGTCGGCTGTGGCAATGTTGACTTCATTCTGATCTGGCATGAGTGTTCATCCTTGGGGAGAGAGCCAGCAGCCTAACCCACGTGAGGGCATCTGTTGATGTATGGATGCTAACGCTGGCTCACTTCGCAATCTTCCACCTTTACCTTACCGATGGGCACCAGCTAGCCCCAGCTCAACCGAGTGATGGACCTAGTGGTTTGCCTGAGTTAAATGGGGGTGGGCAGAGGTTTCCGAAAGCACTGTCAGCAATCAGTGCCATCATGGACAATGGCTATGACAACAGGACAGGGAGCGACACGATGCGTTGGGTTCTAGCTATCACCGGGACATTAATCTCACTCACGGCCAATGCTGCCGATGTAGGTCCTATCACCACTCAGGTAATGAAAGATCAATACTTCTCATCGGCTGAATGCAGCAAGTATCTCGATGGTCTGCCAGAACCAGAACAGGACACCTTAAGACAACTAACCGACATAATCGAAAAATCCCAATCTCTCAGCTTCGTTGCGGGCAGAGATACGCTACTTGGTGACTTTCAACCACTGTTTGAAGCGAAGCACCTCCACTTCAATACTAGTCTCGTTAACCTAAAGGAAAAGGTGAAAGACTCTCCCAGCCTGTTAGATAGCTACGAAGATCAAGGCTACTCTAAACAGATTTCCGACGATGCAACTACGAAATGGTCTGAATTTGTAAAATCGAAAAAAGCCAAGCCACTGCAAGCCAATATAAAGAAATTTACGTGGTGCCGTATTGCAACAGTAGCTGCGGGAATGGGTGTAAATGCACAGTTCCCGAAGAATTATGTCGAGCGAGCGTCAGCCATGACGAATACAGCCGACATCGGTTACTTCAAGGTCAAGGCTGAACGTGGCGAATACAGAAACTCTGTAGGTACGGGCAATAGATTCTCTGAGCCTAAGACGTGGGATGGCTCACGCTTCTACATCGTCCACGCATCATTTAAAAACATGGACACTGAATCCCGATTGCCAGTCGAAGGAAGCTTGTTCATCAACTACAACGGCAAGGATTATGAATTCGACTCTGTTGAACCAATCATGTCTGAGGGATACAACATCTGGTTCCGCAAGATCAATCCATTGATCACCATGAAGACCAAGCTCGTGTACCGCATTCCTAATGAGATATACGGTGATGTGTACTGGAGGCCGGGGCGAAACTCAGATGATACAAGGCTGTGGGTCGGTGTACTCAAGGCGGCCAAATGAACTTAGCTATAAGTGCCGGTGCGGCAATATTAATGGATGACAAAGGCTTTGGATGCTGGTGAATTTCCTGATGTTACAGCAATATATCGTAGAGTTACAATGCGTGCAGTTCTCATTGGATTGAATTTGTGCTGCTATGAGAGTTGCGACTGACTTAAAAAGTGCTTATTCTCTTCAAGGTCGTAAATGTGCCGGGGAACCAAATGAGTATTTGAGCATGCATGCTCAATCAAACACATATCCAGACTAGTGGCCTTGATAATATAGTTTTTTGTACCTTTTGTTTTTTCGGGGATGCCATACACATAGATGAATGCGGTTTTGCTTTTTGATTTATAAATTTTTGCTAACTCAATATTTGTTTTTTCTAGCATTTGGTTGTAATAGAGTAATTTGCTTTGATCTTTAAGAAGCAGAGCATTATCAATATCGATCAGCACTCCGTAAATCTCGCCACCAATCCGAAAGCCTCTGCAAAATCTAAGCAGCAAATTTTCTTGAGTTGAGCTAACAACTTCTGCTAGCCCGCAATATATTAGGCCGTCCTTTTTCTCAGGAAGGTTATTGTCAATGATTCTGAGGAAGGTATTGAGAGTGACCAATCGCCCATTGATGAATAATTCTTGGTGCTTGCCTCGCACTCTATGGAGCAAATCATGTATAGAGTAAATATTATTGTTTGTTGGCTTATTGCTGGCCTGTTCAGTATTTATGGAGTTTAATTTTCGAATGTTCGTGGTTTCGTCGAAATTTGATGGAGATAAAGGTATCTCGACGGTGCGAGTAAAAAAGCCGGACGGTCTACTTGTGTTGAATATGTAATTGCTTTCGTCCGACAACACTCCCCTAGATTGTCTTGGCTTGTCTGTAGTGATTACCCCTATCTTCTTTTCTTCAATATTATGCTTACATCCTTTTACGTGAGGCTTGGATGATTTCTTAGCTGTTCTGAAGTAGGGTGGGACCTTTGGTTTTTTGTTATTAATATTTATAAATGTATACTCCGCCCTGCATTTTTCATCTAGGCAGGCGAAGTCATTTTTATGAGTGATGATGCCTTGTCTGTAAAGCTTCTCTGCCTCCAAGACAGTTGTCTCTCTGTCCAGACTTATGCAAAATACACGATCCATTAATACATATCCTTCAGTGAGTCAACCAGTGTCTTTGATCATATTGGTTCATGAGTAATCGCTATGATACTACCCATAATAATGGGTCAAACATTGCGAAAAAGTTGCACTTCACCGTTACCGTTTGAATCTAGGCCACTCTTACCGGAAACACCGGAGAATTTGTAACCAGTGAGCTAGTGTCCGGTCAAGTCCTCTGATAATGACTTCTCAAACTCCACGATCAGGTCTACAAGACCGATCCTCAGGACTTTGCACAAGTCCCGAAGCTGCACGATGTCCAAGCGACGTGTTCCGCTTTCTACGTCGCTCATGAAGGACTGTGGTCGGTTCAGGGCCTTTGAGCACTGTACTTGAGTCAGACCAGCCRCCTTCCTGTACGTCTTCAACAGCGACAAAAGAACAGCGTGTTCGGGTCTATAGATCGTCTTGGACATGGCTGACTGGCTACGAGTGGACAGTCTTCCAACCTATATCTGGTTTTCAGATATCTGAATTTGGGATAAATTTAATCCCCAAGCGACACCACCCAAACCACCAGCCATGTCGCAAGGATGAACCATGAACGAAAAACTGTTTGTATTGACCAGCCAGAAGAAGAGCACGAACCACGTCTTGCACCTGATCATGACCATTCTGACTGGAGGTCTATGGTTGATCGTTTGGCTGATCGTCACGTCAAACAAAAATAGCCACAACAAGCAGCTCGACAAGCAAATCAACCATGTATTGAAGTACAAGGAGCAGGGGCTGAGCGACGCCGACACCTACAAACAGATCAAGGTGGACAAGGCAAACTCTGACGTAATCCAAGGGCGAGTGATTTTTGTCGTTCTGGTTGTGGTGTTCCTCTACTTCTACCTGCGGTAGCTGTTGCACAGGTAAAGCGGAGCTTTGAGCGAGATACTCTTCCAGCTCCGCTGGAGTGTTTGCACCGAAAGCGATGAGCTTTCAATCGTTCACCCTGTAAAGGTGGATCGCCACTGACCTATCGGTCGGACGTAGCACCAATAAGATTTTTACACAAATCCAGCTTTTGCCTTTGATCTTGGTTTTTCTTGTAAGTGCAAATGGTTAGCGACAGCTAACAAAATACCCCGTTCAAGCTTCGCTTAACTGGTTGCACGTAAAGGCGGCAAGCCTTGGGAGTGAGGGGATGATATTTACATATCATTCATCCCCTACCTATGTCGGTCGAGTCAGCCTGTAAGCGGCGCTTACATTGAGTATCCATCATGCTCTGCATAAGCGGTACATCAAGATCAAAAGCGACAAGCTTTGATGTGTGTTGATTTCATTGATTGAATGGTGTGCTGATCCAGCATCGTGACGATGCAGGCGGGTGCGAATTTCCAGTGTGTAACTGTGGACGTTCCGTCCCAATGGCGTTATAGCTTCCAAGCTCCGCTTGATCGTGCTCAATACGCTGTAAGCTGTCGCTTACCGCAGAGTTCCTTCGACGGTAGTCGCCGAAGAAACTTCTTTTATATAATAGGACTTTCTCCAGCCCCTTGATTTACGTGGCCTACAGGCAATTTCTTGCGTAGGTTTTTCAAAAAAGTTACGTATTTGCTACGCAGCCATATTGATGCATTGACCCAGCTCATTCGCGTCTTCCAGTCTCGAAAACAGCCCGTCCACAGGACGATACCAGTCCTTAAGATACGCTTCACGGGTAGAGTCAGAGCCCCTGAACACGAGTCGAGGGTTGATGGCGAGCTTGATTTCACCCGTTCGAATGTTGCCATTTCGTGAGGTGGTCACACGCAATATGTTCGCCTCTTCCAATACCTTCAACTTCTTCATCAGATTTGACTCGGCGGTGCCTAACGCCTTGGCCAAAGTGGCTTGGGTCATGAAGATGACATTGCGGTACACCACGAGATGATGCAGTTTATCCAGCAATCTTTCTTGGGGCAGCGTGATACGACAATCGATGCCGGTGCGACACCACACACCACGGGCATAGTCCACCTCATCACGCAGTAAGTGCGGGGTATGTGCAGGCAGTTTGCGTCGATCAACGAACTTCAAGTAACGCTCAAAGTCGTCCACGCTTCGGCAGTCCCTAAGATTTGGCCGATAGTCGGCTGGGGTGGAAAAGACCGATGGCTTATGAACCTCTCCCGTGAGCGTGTCTACTACAAGACCTTCAACGGTGATCAGGTTTTTCGAGGGGATAGCTGGGGATGTGTTGCTCATTGTGGTTCTCCTGTTCAGTTCTGTTCAATAGGCGTTCCTCGCGGTAGTGCCGTTGGTTGGTTAGCGAATCGTAGACAGCAAAGAGCCTCATCTAAACGCTGTCGTAACAGTGTCCGCGTGAGGCTCTTCAGATTGTCTTGTCTGCCTTCTGGGCAGTCGGACATGATGCACTCTCCACCTCTTCTTGTCAAGAACTAGTTGACGTGACGCGAACTAGTTGATCTATAAATCTGCACTACCCATTACACTCGCACGCTCCATCCACAGTGCGAATCTGAGGGAAACCACTTTCCAGTGGGAGAGAAAGCGTCCTGCTTAGTTTCTGTTGGTTTCCATTGGTGTAGAACGCCAGCAAAGCCAGTAAACACGGCTACTTGAAGGAAGTTGGCGGACTGTACAGGGTGAATCTGTTGCAGGCTTTAGTCGGGTTTAACGGAGGTTGCTGATCAGTTTTTAACCAGTTTTCAACGCTGGTGTTTGATAGGTTTTCAGTATCATTAAATCCCCAAGCTGCTGATTTGTGTGCAATCATTGGCATGCTTGAACTGACACTCAAGCGTCTTGATCATCAGCACCCGGAGCGTGCGGCCATCGATGTCGCGTACACCTCGGCGAAAGGGTTGCTGGAGCTGATTGGCGACATTCTGGACATTGCCAGAATCGAATCAGGACGCTTGAGCCTGAGCCCGGAGCGCGTTAGTCCGGGTGAACTCGTAGCCTCGGTCGTGCGGATTTTCGATGGCCTGGCCCGACAGAAGAAGCTCGAGCTGGTACTGGAGTTTTCATCGGCCAACCCGACCTTCGATGTGTTGCTGGACCCTTTGCGCTTCAAGCAAGTGCTGTCCAACCTGATCAGCAATGCCATCAAGTTTACCGAGCAAGGTCAGGTCCGGGTCATTGTCGATCTGCAGCCGGCAACGCAATCCGGGCGCGTGCAGATGCGGGTGCAGGTTCACGACAGTGGTATCGGGATCAGCGAACAGGATCAACGGCACCTGTTCGAACCCTTCGCCCAGGCCGACAACGCCATGCAATCGGTCAGGGGGGGCGCAGGGCTGGGGCTGGTGATCAGCCGCAACCTCTGCGAGATGATGGGCGGCAGTCTGCAATTGCGCAGCGAGCCGGGCGTCGGCACTCAAGTGCAGGTGTTGCTGCTGCTGGAAACGTTGCCGCTGCAACAGTCAGCCCAGGAGGCCGAAACGCAAATCATCGTCGCAACAACCCCGTTGAGTGTGCTGGTAGTCGACGATCACCCGGCCAATCGCTTGCTCACGTGCCAGCAACTGGAGTTTCTTGGACATCGATTTACCGTCGCGGCCGATGGCCAGGAGGGACTGAATGCATGGAAAGACCAGCCGTTTGATCTGGTGATCGCCGATTGCAACATGCCGGTCATGAACGGTTACGAGCTGGCCCGCGCCATTCGCCAGCACGAACGACAAAACCATCGTCCTCCCTGCACCGTTCTCGGCTTTACCGCCAACGCCCAACCGGAAGAAGTACAACGCTGCAAACAGGCGGGAATGGACGACTGCCTGTTCAAACCCCTCAGCCTCGGTGCCTTGAGTCAATGGGTGGAAGGCATTGAGCCCACCCAGGCAGCCCCGGCGTTCAACCTGCACGGGTTGAAACTGCTGACCGGGGGCAACCCGATGTTGAACCGGCGATTGCTGAACGAGTTGGTGAACAGCAACCGCCAGGATCTGCAAACGCTGTTGTCGCTATCCAGCTGCGCAGATACGCAGGCGCTGAAGGACATTGCCCACAAAATCAAAGGCGCAGCCCGGATAGTGCAGGCATCCCGCTTGATCAACCGCTGCGAGGCACTCGAAGCAGTCTGCCATGAGGATTTCGACCGCGAAAAAGTGGCTGCATGCTGCAAATCCATGGAGTGCGCCATGCTTGAGCTGGAGGACGCGCTACTACGTCAGATCGAACACTACGACGAAGGCAAAGTGACAGAGCCTTAACTATGCCTGGCCCCTCGGCAGGGTGTTGACCGTCATGGAGAAAACCGGCGTCAGGCCTGCTGCTCAAGGCAGGCCTGGGGTCTTGATCAGCAGTCGGTCAGGCGCAGGAAAATCGCCGCCAGCTGTTCGATTCCTGCCTGGTCCTGTTCGGTGAAACGCGCCAGTTTCGGACTGTCGAGATCGAGCACGCCGATCAATCGGCCGTCCTTGACCAGCGGCACCACCAATTCGCTGTTCGAGGCACTGTCGCAGGCAATGTGACCGGGGAACGCGTGCACATCTTCGACCAATTGAGTCTGCAAGGTGGCTGCTGCTGTCCCGCATACGCCGCGACCGAACGGAATCCGCACGCAAGCGATCTGCCCCTGAAACGGCCCCAGCACCAGTTCTTCATGGCGGTTGAGGTAGAAGCCGGCCCAGTTCAAGTCATCGAGCTGATTGAACAGAAACGCCGAGAACTGCGCGGCATTAGCGATGAAATCCCGCTCGTCCGCCAGCAAGGACTCCAGTTGCGCGTGCAGCATGCCGTAGCCTTCGAGGCCCTGGCCGCTCCTTTGTAAATCGATCATGCCTTGTGCTCCAACAGTTTCAGCCCGACCCAATAACGGGCAAATTGATAAGCGCAACGTCCATTGCGATTGCCTCGGCCGGTGGCCCAGCGTACCGCCAGAATGTCCAGCTCTTCGCTGCGCTGCCACGCCAGCCCGGCCTTGCCGGCCAACTGGCCGATCCAGTGCTCGACGACGTCGAGGAAGTGTTCCTGGGTAAATGGATAAAACGACAGCCACAAACCGAAGCGGTCCGACAGCGCGATCTTGTCTTCCACCGCCTCGCTTGGATGCAGTTCGCCGTCGACCCGTTTCCAGTTTTCGTTGTCACTTTCCTTTTCCGGCACCAGGTGGCGACGGTTGGACGTGGCGTACAGCAAAACGTTGTCCGGCGCCTGTTCCAGCGAGCCATCGAGGACGCTTTTGAGCACCCGGTAATCACCCTCGCCCGACTCGAACGAGAGGTCATCGCAAAACAGTACGAAACGCTGGGGCAGTTTGGCGATCTGTTCGACCACTCGCGGCAGGTCTGCCAGGTGATCACGTTCAATCTCGATCAAGCGCAAACCGGCTTGAGCGTGTTCGGCCAACAAGGCGCGCACCAGCGACGACTTGCCGGTGCCGCGCGAGCCCCAGAGCAAGGCGTGGTTGGCCGGCATGCCATCGAGGAACTGCCGGGTATTGCGCCCAAGTTGCTCGACTTGCCGATCGACGCCGATCAGGTCCGACAAATGCATGTCGAGGCTGACCTCCAGCGGCATCAGATAACCGCCGCGTGCCTCACGATGCCAGCGCGCGGCCAGGCATTGCGTCCAGTCGATGGCTGGCCGCGGTGCCGGCAGCAACGGCTCGATACGGGCCAGAACGGCATCGGCGCGYTCAAGAAAAGCATTCAATCGGGAATCCACGACTTCTCCTCGGGCACGTTCACAGTAATGATGGTGATACAGCGACGAAACACAGCGTCACACAAGCGGTGGCCCCCGCGGTACAGGCCTCGCGAGAACATCAACAGGCAGGCATGATCGACTATGCTTGAGCAGCGAAAGGAAACGGAAGTGGTTCACCCCCCCATGGACATCAAATTCACCAACCGGCTGTCGTTCAAGCAAGCCCGGCTTACCGTGCTGGTCGGTTTCATTCTGGGCACGCTGCTCAGCCTGCTGCAAATAGGCATCGATTATGCCAGTGAAGACGCCTCCATCAATCGTGAAATCCTTTCATTACTGGAAATCAGCCACAACCCGGCCTCGCGAATTGCCTACAACATCGACGCCGAACTCGCCAAGGAACTGACCCTGGGCCTGCTGCGCTCGCCAGCGATCACTAGCGTGAGACTGACCGACAACAATGGCATTGTGCTGGCCAACGTCAAGCGACCCGGTGTGCAAAACGGATACCGGATGCTCAGTGATTTCCTGTTCGGCGCCAACCGACAGTTCGAAGACCGGCTTTACCTGGATCATTTACCCAACGAATCCCTGGGTACGCTGCGGCTGAACGTCGATACTTACGCCTTCGGCGACCGGTTCCTGCGCCGGGCCGAAGTGACCCTGCTCAATGGTTTCGCCCGCAGCCTGCTGCTGTCCGGCATTCTGCTGGCGCTGTTCTATGTGATGCTGACCAAACCCCTGGTGCGGGTCATCCGTGAACTCAGCGGTCGCGACCCGAGCAGTACCGAGCCGACCTCACTGGAGTGTCCCGCCGGGCACGCCGACGATGAGATCGGCGTATTGGTCAAGGTTGCCAACCAGCAATTCAAAAGCATCGCCACCGAAATCCAGCAGCGGCGCAATGCGGAAAACCGCCTGACCGAGTATCTCGGTCAACTGGAAAATATCGTCTCGGCCCGCACTGCCGAACTCAACGCGATCAATGCCCGGCTGAGCCAATCCAACCAGGAACTGGAAGTCGCTCGCAGCACAGCACTGGACATGGCCGACGCCCGCTCGGTGTTCCTGGCCAATATGAGCCATGAAATCCGCACGCCCCTCAATGGCTTGCTCGGGATGATCGCGCTGTCCCTCGACGGGCCGCTGACTGCCGAACAACAGCAACAGCTGTCCATCGCCCATGACTCGGGCAAAGTGCTGGTGGAATTGCTCAACGATATTCTCGACTTGTCGAAGTTCGATGCCGGTCAACTCGAACTCGAACACATCCCCTTCGACCTCGGCTCGCTAATCGAAGACACTGCCAACCTGTTATCGCAGAACGCCGCCCCCAGCGTCGAACTGACCTGCCTGATCGATCCGCATTTCCCGACACTCGTGCTCGGCGATCCGACCCGGGTGCGGCAGATCGTCAGTAATCTGCTGTCCAACGCCCTCAAGTTCACCCGTTTCGGGCGTGTCGACGTACGCCTGTCGACGTTCGGGGACGGCGTCAGAATCGAAGTGTGTGACACCGGCATCGGAATCCCTCAGGATGCCCAGGTGAAAATTTTCCAGCCTTTCACTCAGGCCGGCGCCGGTATTACCCGCCAATTTGGCGGCACCGGGCTGGGCCTGGCGCTGACCTACAACCTTTGCGAAGCCATGCGAGGGCGCCTGACGATCAACTCCGAGCCGGGTTTTGGCAGCCAGTTCTGCGCGGACTTGCCATTGCCCAGCCATACCCGAGCAATGCCTGCTGTTTCGCTCAAGGGCAAAGTCATCGCCATCACGGCCGCCAGCAGCGGGCTGGGCGAACTGCTGAACGGCCTGTTGCCTGGCTGGGGACTGGACTACGAACGGCGCTCCATGGATGACCCACTGCTTGGCCTGGCGGCCGACGTGCTCATCACCGACTGCCCCGAGTGCCTGTTCAATTTGCGCCCCACCCTCAGCGCGCCGATCCTGCTGATTACCGCTTATGGCAATTTCATGCCCAGCGAAGAGGTCAACGCCCTCGCCCCCTTGCAACAGCAGGCCCGCCCCCTGGCACGCAATACGCTGCATCAGTTGTTGCAGCGAATCCTGCAACCGCAAACCCACCCGATCAACAATGCCCCACTCGACGCGCAAAGCCCGCCGCGCCGCGGGCGCGTGCTGTTGGTGGAAGATAATCCGGTCAACCAACTGGTGGCCAAGGGCATGCTCGGCAAACTCGGCTGCGAGGTGACCACCGCGGCCCATGGTGCCGAAGCCCTGGATCAACTCGAACAACGGGAGTTCGATCTGGTGCTGATGGACTGCAACATGCCGGTGATGGACGGCTATGAGGCCAGCCGGCAAATCCGCCGCAGCGGTCGCTGGCCCCACCTGCCCATCGTCGCCCTGACGGCCAACGCCATGTCGGAAGAGCGCGAACGCTGTCGTGCCGCGGGCATGAGTGACTACCTGGCCAAACCCTTCCGGCGGGAAGAACTGGCCGCCCTGCTGGATTTGTGGATCTGCGCTACGTCAGCGCCTTGATCTGTCCCAACAAGTGATCGAGACCATCGCGCAAATCGTTGAGACGGTTCAGATCGACCCCGCTGTCGCACAACAGGCGGGCCTTGAGTGGCCCGACCTGATCGCGCAGGGCCGTGCCGGCTGGCGACAGGCTCAGATGCACTTCACGCTCATCGCGCGCCGAACGCTGACGCTGCACCAGATGCAGTTGTTCGAGGCGCTTGAGCAACGGTGTCAGCGTGCCGGAATCCAGGGCCAGACGCTCGCCCAATGCCTTGACGGTCGGTTGCTCCGGGGCCGCTTCCTGCCACTCCCACAGCACCAGCATCGCCAGGTACTGAGGGTAAGTCAGGCCCAACTGATCGAGCATTGGCTTGTAGGCGCGAATGACCGCCCGGGAAGCGGCGTACAGCTTGAAACACAGCTGGCTGTCGAGCTTCAGGGAATCGACTGACAAGGTATTCATTTGAGCAGGGCTTCGATCTCGCGAGTCAGGTCCTGCGGCTTGGTCGCCGGAGCGAAGCGCTTGACCAGTTGCCCGTCCTTGCCAATCAGGAACTTGGTGAAGTTCCACTTGATGCCCTGGGAACCCAGCACACCCGGTGCGCGCTTTTTCAATTGCACGAACAGCGGATGGGCGCTGGCACCATTGACGTCGATCTTTTTGAACAGCGGGAAGCTGACACCGAAGTTCAATTCGCAGAATTCGGAGATCGCCCCTTCGTTGCCCGGCTCTTGCTTGCCGAACTGGTTGCAAGGAAAACCGAGCACCACCAGGCCCTGGTCCTTGTAGGTCTGCCACAGCTCTTCCAGGCCTTTGTACTGCGGAGTGAAACCGCACTTGCTGGCCGTATTGACCACCAGCACGGCTTTGCCGGCGAAATCCGCCAGGGTCTTTTGCTCACCCTTGATGGTGGTGCAAGGGATGCTCAGCAGGTTGTCGCTCATGTTTGAGGGTCCGAGTGAATGGAAGAAATAACAAAATAGCGAGCAATTGAATTGTGTGCAATTTAAATAATCAAAACGCGGACCAACTGCAGCAGTTGCCGAAGGCTGCGATCTTATGATCCTGACCTTCGGGCAGCCTCAAGAAAGGCCAGATCAWAAGATCGCAGCCTTCGGCAGTTCCTACCGGGGCACCAGGTCCAGGCACACCGAGTTGATGCAATAGCGCAGACCGGTCGGCGGCGGACCATCGGGGAATACATGCCCCAGGTGCGCGTCGCATTTGGCGCAGACCACTTCGGTGCGGATCATGCCGTGGCTGACATCACGGATTTCGGTCATGGCGCTGTCGCCGATCGGCGAATGGAAACTCGGCCAGCCGCAGCCGGAATCGAACTTGGTCCTGGAGTCGAACAGCGGTTCGTTACAGCAGATGCAGTGGTAGACACCGTCGGTCCTGGTGGCGTTGTATTTGCCGGAAAACGGACGTTCGGTGCCCTTGAGGCGGCACACGTTGTACTGCTCTGGATCGAGCATCGCCTTCCACTCTTCCAGGGTTTTTTCCAACTTTTCCATCATCACACCTCAGCGGCTGAAAAAGCCCGATCTGTACCTTTTCCACGGATCGGGCGGCACGTATGATTGCGCCTCGTCAAACGCCAGTCTGGCAGCCAGACCACGCGCATTCAAACGGAAATATGGGTGCTGCATCTCAAGGCGTCAGGCCTGTGTGAATACGCAGGATTCCCAGCACGGTTGCCAAAACGCCGTCTGGATCGTTCATTTTCGGGAACACATCGCCATGCAGGTCAGCAAATCGAACAAGCTCGCCAACGTCTGCTACGACATTCGCGGCCCGGTGCTCAAGCACGCCAAGCGCCTGGAAGAGGAAGGTCATCGCATCCTCAAGCTGAACATCGGCAACCCGGCACCTTTTGGTTTCGAAGCGCCGGATGAAATCCTCCAGGACGTGATCCGCAACCTGCCGACCGCCCAGGGTTATAGCGACTCCAAGGGCCTGTTCAGCGCGCGCAAGGCCGTGATGCAGTACTACCAGCAAAAGCAGGTGGAAGGCGTCGGCATTGAAGACATTTACCTGGGCAACGGCGTTTCCGAACTGATCGTGATGTCGATGCAGGCCCTGCTCAACAATGGCGACGAAGTGCTGGTGCCTGCGCCAGACTATCCGTTGTGGACCGCAGCCGTGAGCCTGTCCGGCGGCAATCCGGTGCATTACCTGTGCGACGAGCAAGCCAACTGGTGGCCGGACCTGGCCGACATCAAGGCCAAGATCACCCCGAACACCAAGGCCCTGGTGATCATCAACCCGAACAACCCGACCGGCGCGGTGTATTCGAAGGAAGTGCTGCTGGGCATGCTGGAACTGGCCCGCCAGCACAATCTGGTGGTGTTCTCCGACGAGATCTACGACAAGATTCTCTACGACGATGCCGTGCACATCTGCACCGCCTCCCTGGCGCCGGACTTGCTCTGCCTGACCTTCAACGGTCTGTCCAAGTCCTATCGCGTGGCCGGTTTCCGTTCCGGCTGGATCGCCATTTCCGGCCCGAAACACCACGCCCAGAGCTACATCGAAGGCATCGACATGCTGGCAAACATGCGCCTGTGCGCCAACGTGCCGAGCCAGCACGCGATCCAGACCGCCCTGGGTGGCTATCAGAGCATCAATGACCTGGTGCTGCCCCAGGGCCGCCTGCTGGAGCAACGCAATCGCACCTGGGAGTTGCTCAACGACATTCCGGGCGTGAGCTGCGTCAAGCCGATGGGCGCGCTATATGCATTCCCGCGGATCGACCCCAAGGTCTGCCCGATCCATAACGACGAAAAATTCGTTCTCGACCTGCTGCTCTCCGAAAAGCTGCTGGTGGTTCAAGGCACCGCATTCAACTGGCCATGGCCGGACCACTTCCGCGTCGTGACCCTGCCCCGTGTCGATGACCTGGAGATGGCCATCGGACGCATCGGCGGCTTCCTCAAGTCCTACCGCCAGTAAGCGATCTGTCACCGTGCGACCCTCCCGCAGGTCGCACGGTGATTCATCCGGCAACATTTGTTTGCATTGCGCCGCTGGCAGTCGCTTTGTCGCTGCCGGACAGCGCCTTGTCTGCTCGCGCCTAACAAAGGCGGGCGCCTTCGACACGAATTGACTGACAAACACTTCCCGCATACTTATCGGAAATGCCCTGCAAGCAGCTAGACTGTTGCCGTAGGACACAGTTTGAAATAGTCACCCGGTTGAATACCCCGGTGCAGCACCTTATATACCCCGCAGTACGCTACATATTTAGCATGAGGAGATTTCTACAACCATGATGCGCATCCTGCTGTTCTTGGCCACTAACCTGGCGGTCGTGCTGATTGCCAGCATCACCCTGAGCCTTTTCGGCTTCAACGGGTTCATGGCGGCCAATGGGGTTGACCTCAACCTCAATCAGCTGCTGATTTTCTGTGCGGTCTTTGGTTTCGCAGGTTCCTTGTTCTCGCTGTTCATCTCCAAGTGGATGGCGAAGATGAGCACCAGCACCCAGATCATCACCCAGCCACGCACCCGTCACGAGCAATGGCTGCTGCAAACCGTCGAGCAATTGTCCCGCGAAGCCGGGATCAAGATGCCCGAAGTCGGTATCTTCCCGGCCTACGAGGCGAACGCCTTCGCCACCGGCTGGAACAAGAACGACGCATTGGTTGCCGTGAGCCAGGGTTTGCTCGAGCGCTTCTCGCCGGATGAAGTGAAAGCCGTCCTGGCCCACGAAATCGGCCACGTAGCCAATGGCGACATGGTTACCCTGGCGCTGATCCAGGGCGTGGTGAACACCTTCGTGATGTTCTTCGCGCGGATCATCGGCAATTTCGTCGACAAGGTGATCTTCAAGAACGAAGAAGGCCAGGGCATTGCCTACTACGTGGCAACCATCTTCGCCGAACTGGTTCTGGGCATCCTGGCCAGCGCCATCGTCATGTGGTTCTCGCGCAAGCGCGAATTCCGTGCCGACGAAGCCGGTGCAAACCTGGCCGGCACCGCCGCGATGATTGGCGCCCTGCAACGCCTGCGGGCGGAACAGGGGCTGCCGGTGCACATGCCCGACACCCTGAACGCCTTCGGCATCAACGGTGGCATCAAGCAAGGGTTCGCCCGCATGTTCATGAGCCACCCGCCGCTGGAAGAGCGTATTGATGCTCTGGCTCGTCGTCGGGGCTGATACACGCCACGGCAATCGAGTAGGAGGCGGATTTACATCCGCCGTCCTCTCACACCACCGTACGTACGGTTCCGTATACGGCGGTTCAGGTTAAGCGGTTAAGCCGGGTTATCGTGTCCAGTATTGAGACCAGCCCGAGTCGATCCCAGAGTTTCTTCGGCAGCGCCTGATTCATATGGGGTGCTCCCGAATTCCACCAAGGGCCTCGACCGTTGAATGC
>NZ_JBFULI010000072.1:0-25846 GCF_056400405.1 Pseudomonas sp. P5_B3
AGATCGCAGCCTGCGGCAGCTCCTACAGGGGTATGAGGTTGTTCTTCTATTGGTGAGCCTCAAGAAACTGAATCAGGCGCGGAATCGTTCCTTCGATGTGCTCGCACACCACCGCCGCCGCTTTATCCGGATCGCCGGAACGCAACGCGGTCACGATCGCGGCGTGTTCGTCCCGGGCACTGCGGGGCTTTTCGGCATGTTGCAGCCACAGGCGCATGTGCGGCTCGATCACCGAATACAGCGCCGAAATTTGCCGCATCAGGCGCGGGCGTTCACTCAGGCTGCACAGGTATTCATGGAAGGCGCGATGACGGCTGACCCACTCGGCACCGTCCTCGCGGTAGTCGTCCATCTCGTCGAGCAGACGCTCCAGATGGCTGAAATGGCGCTCGGTCATTTTGCTGACAGCCACCCGGATGGCGAGCCCCTCAAGGGCACTGCGCATCTCGAACACTTCACGCATTTCGTCGATGTTCAGGCCCCGTACGATGGCGCCGCGATTGGGCCGCAACGTCACCAGGCCGTCGGCATCCAGACGGCGGAACGCTTCGCGCACCGGCATGCGGCTCATGCCGATTTCACCGGCGATGTCCTCGGCGATCAGCCGTTCGCCGGTGCGGTAACGTCCTTTGCAAATGGCCTCCAGAAGAAAGTTGTAAGCCTCCTCCTCAGCAGTGACAGGCTGGCGCTCGGTATAGGCAGGGGCGAATTTCATCAGTGCACCTTTTGTATTTTTGTATCCAATTATCCATAAAGCCAAAAAGGCACATTGCATGCCAGAATCAGCGAATCGAATGCAGGCATTTGATTACATTGATGTATCAGCCATCACGATGACTGGTTGCAGACAAGAGTATTGATCCGGAACGAGTTGAAATGCCCCATCCTGTCACCTGAAGGCCACAAAACGGTGCTGGTGGTAACACGGATGATCGCTACGCTTGGTTGGAGGACTTCGTGGCAAACCTTGAGTCGCAAAGTGAACAGGCGCCTTGGTGGTAAGACGGTTTTTCTCCGCTCCTAAGGCCCTGCACTTGCGTGTAAAGTGGCCGCCATAAAAATCTTGATCAGGAACCCAACCGTGGCTAAATCCTCCCTCGACATCAGTGCCAACTTCGACAGCGGCAACATCCAGGTAATCGATGTCAGCGACCCGCTCAAGCCCCTGCTGGCGATCCGCCCCGATACCAAAAGCAACCATTTCCAATGGTTCCACTTCAAGGCCAGCGGCCTGCATGTTGGCCAGGAGCACTGGTTTCGCCTGAACAATGCCAGCCAATCCTCCTATAACAAGGCCTGGACCGGTTATCAGGCGGTGGCGTCCTACGATCACGTCAACTGGTTCCGCGTACCGACCATTTTCGAAGGCGATTGCCTGCGTTTCAGCCTCGAAGCCGAGCAGACCCACGCCTGGTTCGCTTACTTCGAACCCTACAGCCGTGGCCGCCACGACTGGCTGATCGAGCAGGCACTGACCAAGGCCGGCACCGAACTGCTGGCCACCGGCAAAAGTGTCGAAGGTCGCGACATTCAATTGTTGCGCAAAGGCACCGGGGCCGAGGGCCGACGCAAGGTATGGATGATTGCCCAGCAACATCCGGGTGAACACATGGCCGAGTGGTTCATGGAAGGCGTGATCGAGCGCCTGGAAAAACACGACGACCCTGTGCTGAATAAACTGCTGGCCAGCGCCGATCTGTACCTGGTACCAAACATGAACCCGGACGGTGCTTTCCACGGCAACCTGCGCACCAATGCCATGGGCCAGGACCTCAACCGCGCCTGGCAGAGCGCCAGCCAGGAAATCAGCCCGGAAGTCCTGTTCGTTCAGCAGCAGATGGAAAAGTACGGCGTCGACATGTTCCTCGACGCCCATGGTGACGAGGAAATCCCTCACGTATTCACCGCCGGTTGCGAAGGCAACCCCGGTTACACGCCGCGGATCGAAAAGCTCGAGGAGCACTTCCGCAGTCATCTGAAGCACACCACCAAAGACTTCCAGACCAGGTACGGCTACACCCGCGACGAACCGGGCCGGGCCAACATGACGCTGGCCTGTAACAGCGTCGGGCAGAAGTACGACTGTCTGTCGTTGACCCTGGAAATGCCGTTCAAGGATCACGACGATCATCCGAATCCGTTGACGGGCTGGTCGGGCAAGCGCTCGAAGCAGTTGGGCAAGGATGTACTCACCACCATTGCGGACATGGTCGACACCTTGCGTTGATTGCCCTTCAAGATCAAAAGATCGCAGCCTGCGGCAGCTCCTACATTGGAATGCGTTTCCCTGTAGGAGCTGCCGCAGGCTGCGATCTTTTTTTTACCCAGCTATTATCCGCGATCCTTACCCCGCAACATGCTGTCCAGCACCTCATCGCGACGCACCCATCCGTGAAACAACGCTGCCGCCAAATGCAGCAACACAGTCAGAAACAACAGATACGCCAGATACCCGTGCGCCTTGCGCAAAAACGCAAACACCTGCGCGTTCGCCGGCACAATCGACGGTAGTTGCAGCGAACTGCTGAGCATGACCGGCTCGCCCGACGCCGAAATCATCGCCCAGCCCAACAGCGGCAGAACCAGCATCAAGGCGTACAGCAACACATGCGACGCCTTGGCCGCCCGCATCTGCCAACCCGGCAAGTCCGCGGGCAATGGTGGCTGTGTGGTGGAGAAACGCACCACCAGGCGCACGATCACCAACAGCAAAATCGCGATGCCCAAGGGTTTGTGCAGATGAATCAGCCATTCATGACGCTCGGACACCGAGGCGACCATGCCGGCGCCGATAAACAGCATCGCGATGATCATCGGCGCCATCAGCCAGTGCAGCAGGCGCGCCAGCGGGGCAAAGTGGTTCGGTTGGTTGCTCATTGCTGGGCCTCCTGTTTGGCGGCGGGCAACTGGCTGACTTCGCTGGTGCGACGCAGGTAGGAATTGGCGTAACCGGCTGAACGGGTGGCGAGCAACGGGTCGTCGGAACCTTCGATCCCGGCAGGCAACACCAGCGGATCGTAGTTGATGTCACGGCATTCACCGTTGAGTTGCGGTTGAGTCTTTTCAAGCACCAGGGTGCCAGCGTTCAACACCTTGCGCCCTTCGGGCCAGGCCTTGCTGGCGTCGTTGACCGGATCGCCGGGGTTGGCCAGGGTGATGTTCAACTGCCAGCGCAACGGGCCGGCGGCAATTCGCTGAACCAGGTCTTTCTCTAGGAAATCATTGCCCTCCGGTGCCGTGCCCCCCGGTGCGTCCTGGGCCAGTGGCACCATGTTCCAGCGCACGGCCTGGCGTTGGCCGGCCGCGTTGACCAGGTAGAACGCATTGACGCTGTTGTAGTTTTCGGTCACGTAACTGGCCGACGGCTTGGCAGTCTTGATCCAGGCCCGGAACGGTGCGGCTTCCGGGTGCGAATCAAAAAACGCCGATACCGTCTTGGGGTCCGGTTTGCCGGTGGCCGGGTCTGGCGACTGGGCTTTCTGCAATTGATAGAACGCCTCGGGCGTGCCCACCGGGAACACCGGCATGCTGTTCATCCCGGTGCGCCACTGCTGGCCGTTGGCCTGAGTAAAACGCAAGGCCATGCTGCGGATCGGCACGGCACTGTCCGGCGCGTTTGGGTTACCGGACCCCAAGGCGAAACGCCCCACCACCGGTGTCCGTGCTTCGTTGAACACTTGAGCGGTGGAATAGCTGCGCGCCTCAAGGCTGCTCTCGAAATGTCCGATCACGCACACGCCTTTGGAATGGTTGCGACGGAACCCCGGATGCACGCCGTTGTTGGCTTCCAGCAGGTTGATCAGTTTTTTCGGGGTCAGGCGCTGTGGGTCCAGGGTGCCGTTGACGTAGGCAAATGCCCCAGCCACTGCGGCAACGACCACGGCAATGCCAGCCAGACGCAATGTCAGGCTCGCCGCACTCAAGGGTGGCCGGGGTGGCGGTGATGATCGATCTACCATGAAAGACTCCAGGGCCATCGGCCACAAGTGAGAAGAATCAAGCAGACGAACCGCACGCAGGTTTATTCCCACATGCGGTGTTTATTTTTTCTGACGTGGAATAACCTCCAGTTTCGGACGTCTTCCTAGTCCCAAGCGTAGCGACTAGTCAGAACTTCATGAACGATATCGACGAACAACTGAGGGAAATCATTCCCCGATTGCGACGCTTTGCCGTGTCGTTGACGCGCAACACCAGCAGCGCTGACGACCTGGTGCAGGCGAGCCTGGAGCGGGCATTGTCGAGTTGGAGCGGTAAACGCGCCGAGGGCGACTTGCGCGCCTGGCTGTTCTCGATTGTCTATCGGCAGTTTCTCGATGCGCACCGCCGCTCCCGACGCTATGCGCGCATGCTCGAATTCTTCACCGGGCGTGACGATGCCCAGCCCTCGGTGGAGCGCTCCGTTATCGCTCAATCGACCCTCAGCGCTTTCGACCGACTGCCTACCGAGCAACGCGCGCTGCTGCTCTGGGTGTCGGTGGAAGGACTGAGCTACAAAGAGGTCGCCGGGATTCTCGACGTACCCACCGGCACCGTGATGTCCCGCCTGTCCCGGGCTCGCCAGGCCCTGCGCCAACTCAGCGATGGCGAAATCAACCGCCCTTCCCTGCGGAGACTCAAATGATCAGCATGCCCCCCAGCGAGTGTGACCTGCACGCCTATGTCGACCACCAACTGAGCGACGCCGACCGACGCCTGGTAGAGACTTTTCTGGCGAGCAATCCGCAAATGTCCGCGCAAGTGCGCGCCTGGCAACTGGACGCCCAGCAACTGCGCGCGGCCCTCAGTGGTGCCATGCAGCAACCGGTCAACCCGAATCTCGATCCAGCCGTGATTCGCCAACGTATGCAACGCCAGTCCCGTCGGCATCTGGCCAGCGCGGCGGTGCTGTTGATCGCGGTCAGCTTCGGCGGTTTCAGCGGTTGGCAAGCACGGGAAATGACACTGGCAAGCCCCCAGCTGCCAATGACCGATGCCCTGCAGGCCTATCGCCTGATTGCCCAGCAAGGCCTCCTCCCGGCCGATTACAAAGTCAGCGCGGACGGTGATATGCAAGGCTGGCTCGACCGTTACTTCACACAGGCCAATCGCCTGCCCGACCTTTCGGATGCCGGCTTCAAACCGGTCAGTGGGCGCCTGCTGAGCACCGAGCAAGGCCCGGCGGCGATGGTGGTCTACGAGAACCAGGGCGGGCAGAAAATCAGTTTCTACGTGCGCCCGCCAGGGCCGAAAAACTTCCTGCTGCCCCGCGGCAGCCGTAGCGATGACGGGCTGCAGGCCGAGTACTGGTCAGGAAGTGGCTATAACTATGCGATAGTCAGCCCGGCGGATACGCCTGCGGCGCGGATGCTCAAACAGACCACACAATTCTAATGACCACAACGGCCCCCCTGTAGGAGCGAGCCTGCTCGCGATAGCGGTCTAATAGTCACTGAAATGTTGCCTGACAGACCGCTATCGCGAGCAGGCTCGCTCCTACAGGGATTGGGGAAATGTTCATCCTTGCCCAAACACCTGCGAAGGCCGGCGCAGTAGCGGGTCGAACGGATTGATCCGCGGCCCGATCAGCACCGCTTCGCGCTTGAGCATGTCTACCACCGTCGGCAGTCGATCCGGGCCCAATCGGTCACTCACGGTCGCCACACTCAACGCCGCCACTGCGCGACCTTCACGATCGAGAATCGGCACGGCCACCCCGGCCATGCCCTGCAGCACGCCGGTATTGCGCCCGGCGTAACCCAGGGCGCGCACGTTGTCGACTTCCGAGCGCAGGAACACCTCGTCATACAGGTGGAAGTCTTTCAGGCGCGGCAAGTTGTAATGGATGACGGTGTCGCGCTCTTCCTCCGGCAGGAACGCCAGAATCGCCAGGCTGCCCTGACCCACGCCCAA
This sequence comes from Pseudomonas sp. P5_B3, assembly GCF_056400405.1. Taxonomy (NCBI): domain Bacteria; kingdom Pseudomonadati; phylum Pseudomonadota; class Gammaproteobacteria; order Pseudomonadales; family Pseudomonadaceae; genus Pseudomonas; species Pseudomonas sp. P5_B3. The sequence goes on from NZ_JBFULI010000072.1 coordinate 5,893, forward strand.
CGCCACGCGCCCGCCGATATCCCCGGTAAAGGTACGGATCGGGAACGGCCCTTCGCTGCGGTCCAGACAGATCGCATCAAAGCCGCAGCGCGCCAGCAAAAACAACGAATCACCCAGCGACGCCGAGAGCCTCAGCAGCGCCGGCCGTGCCAGTTCGCGCAAGTTTGCGGTGTTGCCGGCACGGGCCGCCAGCGCGAAAAAATCCAGGCTCAGGCGATAGCGTTTACTGCGCGCATCCTGCTCGACCATGCCCTCGTCCATCAGGCTGCGCAGCAACCGATGGGTCGTCGGTTGCGATAAACCGATGCGCTGCGCCAGTTGCGTCACCCGCTCGCCGCCCTCGACGGTATCACCCAGTGTTCGCAGCACCGCAAACAATCTTGAGACGGCGCCGACACCGATTTCATTCTTGTTTTCATTCCGCTCAATGGAATTTGGCATCTTGTTTTCCGATTATTAATTTGCTGAACGAATAAAACTCGAAATTGTCATCGCCTCAGTGAAATAGGCCATTGAGCCCATCCTAGTCTTCGTCCTACTCTGCGTCCAGACAGGGGCGATTCGAACAACAGCGGCAGCCGACTCAAGTCGAGCGCCACGCACCCCGGCAACATCTTTTCGTATCTGCCCATACAAAAAAGCGCGCCTGCGGGTGACGCATAACAATCTCAGGTGGAGCGCAGTCATGGCTTTTGTGCAACTTGAAAAACTCTGCAAACGCTACGGCGAAATCGACGCCGTCGTCGCCACCGACCTCTCGGTCGAGAAAGGTGAATTCGTGTCCTTGCTCGGCCCATCGGGATGCGGCAAGACCACCACCCTGCAAATGATTGCCGGCTTCGTCGAAGTCACCAACGGGCGCATCGTGCTCGATGGCCGCGACATCACCCACGCCAAACCCGCCAGCCGCGGTTTGGGGGTGGTGTTCCAGAGCTACGCGCTGTTCCCGCACATGACCGTCAAGGACAACGTCGCCTTCGGCCTGCGCATGCGCAAAGTGCCGAACGCTGATATCCAGCAGCGAGTCGACCGGGTACTGAAACTGGTGCGCCTGAATCAGCACGCCGAGCGTTACCCGCGGGAGCTTTCCGGTGGCCAGCGCCAGCGCGTCGCCCTGGCCCGCGCCCTGGTGATTCAGCCGCCGGTGCTTTTGCTGGATGAGCCACTGTCCAACCTCGACGCCAATCTGCGCGAAGAGATGCAATTCGAGATCCGCCGCATCCAGCGCGAAGTTGCAATCACCACGCTGATGGTCACCCACGACCAGTCGGAAGCGCTATCCATCAGCGACCGTGTCGTGGTGATGCAGGCCGGGCGCATCACCCAGATCGACGCGCCCTACACCCTCTACGAACACCCGCGTACCGAATTCATATCCGGATTCGTCGGCAAGGCCAATCTGCTGCCCGGCGAGCGCAATGGTGCCGGTGCGGTTCAGGTGTGCAGTGTTGGCAAAGGCGATCTGACCCTGAGCCTGCGGCCGGAAAAAATCGATCTGCGCGATGCAGGCCACGGTCGTTTACAAGGCAAGATCGTCAGTCGGTTTTTCCTCGGCAGCCAATGGCTGTACGGCGTCGGGACGAGCCTGGGTGAACTCTGCGTGGTGCGCCGCAACGATGGCTCGGCGCCGTTGAACGAAGGCACTGCAGTCGGTCTGGACTGGGACGCGGCGCTGCTGCGAGTGCTCAGTGTCGACGAGGTGCCAGCATGAGTACCCTTACCGCCACCCGCCAGGGACGCCAGGGGTATTGGCTGTCCGCACCAGCCCTGGCCTTGTACCTCGGCTTGCTGATCATCCCGCTGGGATTGACCCTGGTGCTGTCGTTCAACGTCTTCGACTACAGCTCGGGGATCAACGGCGATGCCTACACCGTCGAGCACTACAGCAGCCTGCTGGGCGATCCGTATTTCTACGAGATCTTTCTGCGCACCTTGTGGATCAGCGCCCTGACCACTTTGCTCTGCGTGCTGATCGGCGTGCCCGAGGCCTACATCCTCAGCCGCATGGGCACACCCTGGCGCTCGATTTTCCTGATTCTGATCCTCACCCCGCTGCTGATTTCGGTGGTGGTGCGCGCCTTCGGCTGGAGCCTGTTGCTCGGCGCCGACGGCCTGGTCAACCAGACCCTGCAAGCCCTCGGTGGCTCGCCGATGAAGCTGCTCTACACGCCGTTCGCGGTGGTGATTGCGCTGGTCCACGTGATGCTGCCGTTCATGATCATTCCGGTCTGGACCTCGCTGCAGAAGCTCGACCCCGCCGCCGAACAAGCCGCGCAGTCGCTGGGCGCCAGTCACTTCACGGTGATTCGCCAGGTCGTGCTGCCACAGGTCATGCCTGGTGTGTTGTCCGGCACATTGATCGTGTTTGGCCTGGCCGCCAGCTCATTCGCGATTCCCGGCCTGCTCGGCGGTCGTCGGCTGAAGATGGTTGCCACGCTGATCTACGACCAGTACCTGTCGGAACTCAATTGGCCCATGGGCGCGGCCATTGCCGTGGCTCTGCTGCTCATCAACCTGCTGATCATGCTGTCGTGGAATCGCATGATCGAAGGCCGCTACAAGAAGTCATTGGGATAATTCGTCATGTCCAGGAACGGTCCTTTCGCCCTGCTGTTTCATACCCTGGTGGTGTTGTTCATGATGGCGCCGCTGGTGGTGGTTTGCCTTGTGGCCTTCACCCCGGAAAACACCCTGAGCCTGCCGACCACGGAGTTCTCTCTACGCTGGTTTCGCGCGGTGTTCGAGCGTGCCGATTTTGTCGATGCGTTCTACAACAGCCTGATCCTGGCGTTCAGTGCAGCCACCCTGGCGACGCTGATCGCGGTGCCCGCCGCGCTGGCGATCACTAGATTCGAGTTTCCCGGTCGAGACTTTCTCAACGGCCTGTTTCTGTCGCCGATCATCATTCCGCACCTGGTACTCGGTGTGGCGTTGCTGCGCCTGTTTGCGTTGCTGGGTGTCAATGGCAGCTTCGTCTGGCTGATCTTCGCCCACGTGCTGGTGATTACACCGTATGTGCTGCGTCTGGTGCTGGCCTCGGCCATTGGCCTGGATCGCAGCGCCGAACACGCCGCGCAATCCTTGGGCGCAGGGCGCTTCACGCTGTTCCGCCAGATCACCCTGCCGATGATTCTGCCGGGGGTGGCCGGTGGCTGGTTACTGGCGTTCATCAACAGTTTCGACGAAGTCACGCTGTCGATTTTCGTCACCTCGCCGGCCACACAAACCCTGCCGGTGCGCATGTACGTGTACGCCACTGAATCCATCGATCCGATGATGGCGGCGGTGTCGGCACTGGTGATTGCGCTGACCGCGCTGACGATGATTCTGCTTGATCGGGTCTACGGCCTGGATCGGGTGCTGGTGGGTAAACAATGAGGGCGCCATGGCTCTGCTGAAACGACTGGCCGAAGCTGACCGTCCGGCCCTGGACTTTACCCTCGACGGCCATCCCGCCAGCGGTTTGCTCGGCGATACCGTGCTGACCGCCGTGCTGACTTGCAGCGAACATCTGCGCGGCAGCGACTTCAGCGCCGAACCTCGCGCCGGCTTCTGCCTGATGGGGGCCTGTCAGGATTGCTGGGTGCGCCTGGGCGATGGTCGCAGGGTGCGCGCCTGCTCGACGCTGCTCGAAGCCGGGCAGCAGGTGTGCCGCGAACCGGGGCGATCGTTATGAATAAACATTCCATCTGCAGAAACCGGATCCCTTGGGGGAGCGAGCTTGCTCGCGATTGCAGGCTGTCAGTCAGCACAATTATTGAATGGGCCGCCGTCATCGCGAGCAAGCTCGCTCCCACAGGGGGGCARCGTCGGGCACAAAAAACAGGATCACTGCCAATCCAATGTGGGAGCGAGCTTGCTCGCGATTACAGGCTGTCAGTCAGCACAACTATTGAATGGGCCGCCGTCATCGCGAGCAAGCTCGCTCCCACAGGGGGGCAACGTCGGGCACAAAAAACAGGCTCACTGCCAATCCAATGTGGGAGCGAGCTTGCTCGCGATTGCAGGCTGTCAGTCAGCACAAYTATTGAATGGGCCGCCGTCATCGCGAGCAAGCTCGCTCCCACAGGGGTGAGAGTATGAAGTCTGTGGTCATCGTCGGCGCCGGTCCGGCGGGCATTCGTGCGGCACAAACGCTGGTTGCCCATGGCGTGCGTCCGACGTTGCTGGACGAAGCCGCACGCGGCGGCGGGCAGATTTATCGGCGTCAACCGGCCAACTTCAAACGATCGCCGGTCAAGCTGTATGGCTTTGAAGCACGCAAAGCCAATGCGCTGCATCAGACGATTGACGCACTGCGCGAACAAATCGATTACCGCCCCGAAACCCTGGTGTGGAATGCCGAAGACGGCGCCCTCGACACTTTGCAGAACGGCCGCGCAGCACGCTTGGAGTTCTCCCGGGTGATCGTCGCCACCGGCGCCACCGACCGGATTCTGCCCGTACCGGGCTGGACATTGCCGGGAGTCTACAGCCTCGGCGCGGCGCAAATCGCCTTGAAGTTCCAGGGCTGCGCCATCGGCGAACGTGTGGTGTTCGCCGGCAGCGGCCCGTTGCTGTACCTGGTCGCCTATCAATACGCCAAGGCTGGGGCCAACGTGGTCGCGGTGCTCGACAGCTCCCCCTTCAGCGCACAGGCCCGAGCCCTGCCCGGCCTGCTGGCGCAACCGTCCACGCTGGCCAAAGGCATTTATTACCGCAGCTGGCTGACCGCGCACGGTATCCCTGTGCATCAAGGCGCGACCCTGGCAGCCATCGACGGCGAACAACGCGTGCAGTCGCTGCGCTGGTCCAACGCCAAGGGCAACCACTCACTCGACTGCGACGCTGTGGCCTTCGCTCACGGCCTGCGCAGTGAAACCCAACTGGCCGATCTGCTCGGCTGTGAATTCGTCTGGAACCCGCTCAATCGCGCCTGGTTACCCCAGCGTGACAGTGCGGGCCGCAGCAGTGTCGCCGAGGTTTATCTGGCGGGCGACGGCGCCGGCATCATGGGTGCGGACGCGGCGGAAATGGCCGGTGAGCTCGCCGCGTTGGCACTGCTCGAAGACATGGGGCATCTGATTCCAGCGCAGCGCCCTGCGCAACTGGAACATCGCCTGGAACGCATTGGCGAATTTCGTCAGGGCCTCGAACGTGCCTTTATTTTTCCCGACAACTGGGCCGCCGGTGTCGCGGATGACGTGATGGTCTGTCGCTGTGAAGAAGTACGCGCCGGGGATATTCGCGACGTGGTGCGCGAAGGTCATTGGGAAATCAACCGGGTAAAGGCTCATTGTCGTGTCGGCATGGGGCGTTGCCAGGGTCGGATGTGCGGTGCCGCCGCAGCAGAAATCATTGCCTGCCAGAGCCAGCGCGCCGTGTCCGATATCGGCCGGTTGCGCGCCCAGGCACCGATCAAACCGCTGCCGTTTGGCCTGGAGATCAAGCTTTGAACGAAGTCGATGCAGTCATCATTGGCGGTGGCATTGTCGGTGCAAGCGCTGCCCTGTTTCTCAGTCGGGCCGGGCGGCGCGTGGCACTGCTGGAGCGGGATTTTTGCGGCTCACATGCCAGCGGCGTGAACTACGGCGGCGTGCGGCGTCAGGGTCGTCCCCTGGCGCAATTGCCGCTGTCGCAAAAGGCCCACGAAATCTGGGCGCAGTTGCCACAACTGATCGGCATCGACGGCGAATACCAACGTAGCGGTCACCTGAAACTGGCCCGCAGCCTCAACGATCTGCAAGCCCTGCAGGACTACGCCGATAGCAGTCAGGGTTTCGGCCTCGATCTGCAAGTGCTCGACCGAACCCAATTGCGTGCACGTTTTCCGTGGGTTGGAGACGTGGCGGCAGGCGCGTCCTATTGCCCGGACGATGGTCACGCCAACCCGCGCCTGGTGTCTCCGGCGTTCGCTCGGGCGGCGCGGCAACAGGGCGCACAGGTTTACGAACAATGCGCGGTGAGCGCTGTAGAACATGACGGGCAACGATTTCGTGTGCGTACGCAAACCGGCCAGGAATGGCGTGCACCCTGTCTGTTGAACTGCGCCGGAGCCTGGGCCGGCAGCCTGGCCGCGCAGTTCGGCGAACCGGTGCCGATGCATTCCGGTCACCCGGCGATGCTGGTCACCGAACCGTTGCCGCTGGTGATGGATGCCAGCACCGGCGTCGAGGGTGGAGGCATTTATGCCCGTCAGGTTATCCGGGGAAATTGCGTACTGGGCGGTGGCCAGGGCTTTGCCCTCGACGAGGCCCGCGCCCGCCCCGGTCAAGGCGCAGTGCTGGAAATACTCCGCCAGGCCGTCGAGCTTTACCCGTTTCTGCAAGGTGCCCAGGCGATTCGTACCTGGAGCGGCACCGAAGGTTATCTACCCGATCGCCAACCGGTGATCGGCCACAGTGGTACCCAACCCGGTCTGTTACACGCGTTCGGCTTTGCCGGCGCCGGTTTCCAGATCGGACCCGCGGTGGGCCAGGCGCTCACCGAAATCATCTGTAGCGGCGCGTCAAAGACGTCGCTGGATGCGTTTTCCATCACCCGGTTTCACTCCATCTCCGTAGCTTGATAGAGGAAGGTCGCGCCAATGAATAACGTCAAACGCAGTGCACTGCTCGGTTTCTCCTGGCTAAGTTTTTCTTGCGTGGGCGCCCTGCTCACGGTCACTCAGGCCCAGGCCCAGGCCCAGGCCGAGCCGACACTTTATCTGGGCATGAACGGCGGGACCATGGAACGGCTCTATGCCGACAAGGTGCTGCCGGCTTTCGAGAAGGCCAACAACGTCAAAGTGGTGATCGTACCGGGCACCTCCGCCGATATCCTGGCCAAGGTCCAGGCCAGCAAGGGCAACCCGCAGATGCACGTGATGTTCCTCGACGACGGCATCATGTACCGCGCGATCTCCATGGGCCTGTGCGACAAACTCGAAGACAGCCCGCCGCTGGAACAGATTCCGGCCAAGGGACGGATCAAGGACCAGGCCGTGGCGGTCAGCCTCGGGGTCACCGGGCTGGCATACAACACCCGGTTGTTCAAAGAAAAAGGCTGGAGCGCGCCGACCTCGTGGATGGACATGGCCGACCCGCGTTTCAAGGACAAACTGGTGTTCCAGTCGATGGCCTCTTCGACGTTCGGCTTGCACGGTTTCCTGATGTTCAACCGGATCCAGGGCGGCACCGAAACCAACGTCGACCCTGGTTTCAAGGCCTGGCCGAACACCGTTGGGCGTAACGTACTGGAATACATTCCGAGCTCGGCGAAGATCTCCGAAATGCTTCAGACCGACGAAGCGGCGCTGTTCCCGTTGACGCCGACCCAGGTCACGGCTCTGAAGCTCAAGGGCATGCCAGTGGAATACGCACAGCCGAAGGAAGGCGCCGTGGTGCTCAACGTCGCGGAATGCGCAATCGCCAACAACACGCAACCGGAGCTGGCGCAAAAACTTGCCGCCTTCCTGCTGACCCCCGAAGCCCAGGCCGTCGCACTCGAGGATGGCGACCAGATTCCGTCCAACCCCAACACCCCGACCACCGAGCGAACTCATGGTCAGGTCGAAGCCATGAAACAGTACCTCGATACGGCGATTGCCGTGGATTGGGATCAGGTCAACGAACAACGTCCGGCATGGAGTGCGCGGTGGAACCGCAGTATCGAGCGCTAGGGCACTGGCCAGGCACAGTAGCCTGGACATTGACATAACCTTGTGGGAGCGAGCTTGCTCGCGATAGCGGACCGTCAGGCACCCCTTGTGTGACTGTCTAACCGTCATCGCGAGCAAGCTCGCTCCCACAATGGATTTTTGTCCAACTCAGATTAGCGACCAACACCGGTCACCTGTGGGAGCGAGCTTGCTCGCGAAGGCGGCCTGACAGTCGCCACATCTTTCCCGCTATCATGTCGCGCATTCCCAGGGCTCCACGCCCTCCCCTTGGTTAATGGCGAATCCGTTCATGCATACCCTTGCTCAATTGCGCACCGGCGAGTTGTCGGGCATCACGCGGCTGGATCTGGTCGAAGGCCTCACCGAATTCCCCCGGGAGATTTTCGATCTGGCGGACTCGCTGGAAGTGCTCAACCTCAGCGGCAATGCCTTGAGCACCCTGCCCAAGGACTTGCATCGCCTGACCCGTTTGCGCGTGCTGTTCTGTTCCGATAACCGCTTCACCGAGTTGCCGGCCTGCCTGGGCCAATGCACCGCACTGACGATGATCGGCTTCAAGGCCAACCGTATCGCCCACGTGCCCGCAGCGGCGCTGCCACCGCTGCTGCGCTGGCTGATCCTGACCGACAACTGCATCGAAACCTTGCCGAGCGAACTGGGAGAGCGCCCGTTCCTGCAAAAGCTCATGCTCGCCGGCAATCGATTGCAAGCGTTGCCGGAGTCATTGCGTCAGTGCCATCGGCTGGAGCTGATCCGCATCGCCGCCAACCGGTTGACCGGGTTGCCGCAATGGCTGCTGGAGTTGCCGAGCCTGACCTGGCTGGCCTATGCCGGTAACCCGCTGGAAACCGAAGCCGATGCCGCGGCCCTCGACGCCACACCACGCATTGACTGGTCGGCATTGCGTCTGGAGAAGAAACTCGGCGAAGGTGCCTCCGGGGTGATTCATCAGGCCGCCTGGCAACCCGCCGGGCAGCCGCCCATGGCCGTTGCGGTGAAACTCTACAAGGGCGAAATGACCAGCGACGGTTCGCCATTGCACGAGATGAACGCCTGCATCACCGCTGGTCTGCACCCGAATCTGATTCGCGTCGAAGGGCGGATTGTCGATCACCCGCAGCAAACCGCCGGGTTGGTGATGCAACTGATCGCACCGAGCTTTTGCAACCTCGCCGCGCTGCCGAGCCTGGCGTCGTGCAGCCGCGACATTTACCCCGACGACTTGCGTTTCAGTGCCGCGGTGGCGCTGCGCATTGCCTCGGGCATTGCCTCGGTGGCCGAGCATCTGCACGGTCATGGCATCACCCACGGCGACCTCTACGGGCACAATATTCTGTGGAATGAACAGGGCGACTGCTTGCTGGGGGATTTTGGCGCGGCGTCATTCCACGCCTTGTCCGACAGCCTTGAAAGCCGTGCCTTGCAACGGATCGAGGTGCGGGCGTTCGGGGTGTTGCTGGGGGAGTTGCTGGCGCGGGTTGATTCAGGGTTGAGTGATGAACTGCGTGGGGGGCTGGAGGATTTAGAACAGCGTTGCTGTCAGCCGCAAGTGCTGGAGCGGCCGGGGTTTGGCGAAGTCGTGGAGCAACTGAAAAATCTGTGACCGCTGCGCGGTCAATCGCGAGCAAGCTCGCTCCCACAAGGGTAGCGCTCAACCTGTGGGAGCGAGCTTGCTCCGGGCGGCGATCCGACGATGACGGCCTGCCAGACAACAGAGCCGTCATTGACACAAAGACTTAACCCGCCAACCCGACAAACATGTCCTGCACGTCGTCGTGGTTATCGAGGCCTTCGAGGAACGCTTCGACTTCCGCCATCTGCTCATCGCTCAGGCCGCTGACCGGGTTTTTCGGCTGGTAGCCCAGTTTGGCCGACAGCACGGTGAAGCCTTGTTCCGGCAGGGCTTTCTGTACAGCGTCGAGGTCGGTCGGCTCGGTCAGGAACAAGGTTGCACCCTCTTCACCCGGTTCGAAATCCTGTGCACCGGCTTCGATGGCGGCCATTTCCGGATCCGCGTCCGGGGTGTCCGGCGACGCTTCGATCATGCCGACATGGTTGAAGTCCCAGGCCACGGAACCGGAAGCCCCCAGTTGGCCCTTGCGGAATGCAACACGGATTTCAGCGACGGTACGGTTGATGTTGTCGGTCACGCATTCAACGATCAACGGCACCTGATGCGGGGCGAACCCTTCATAAGTCACGCGATGGTATTGCACGGTCTCGCCCAACAGGCCCGCGCCCTTCTTGATCGCGCGATCCAGTGTTTCCTTGGGCATCGAAGCTTTCTTGGCCTGTTCAACCACCAGACGCAAGTGCGCGTTGGTAGCAATATCAGCGCCGTTGCGCGCAGCAATGGTGATTTCCTTCACCAGTTTGCCGAAGATCTTGCCCTTGGCATTGGCTGCCGCTTCTTTGTGTTTAACCTTCCACTGTGCGCCCATTTCTCACTCTCTTATCTGTGGCATCTGTGGCGCCGAGACATCTATTGGCCGACGCTTTGTGTAAGTTTATACGGCCTAAAGTTGGCAATCGACCAAAAAATCCCGACTTGCGTCGACATCTTCACCAGCGGTTGTAGGGCGATTCGGAAATGTCACTTTAACGTGCCCGCAATGCGCTGAGGTTTCGTACGCTTTGCACCCTATTCCACGGCAGCAGCGTGTTCGATGCACAACGACAAGGAAAGTCCCACCACCCTGACGCTTCTCGACGATGACCTGAGCTTCCAGGTGGTTCGGTTCAGCGGTCATGAAGCACTCAACCAGCCCTATCGATTCGATATCGAGGTTATCGGGCTGGCACCGGCCCTGAGCCTCGAACGATTGCTGCAGCAACCGGCGCTCCTCGAATTTGGCCACGACCAGGGCATTCATGGCGTGCTGCACAGCGCCAGTTGTGAACATCGAAGCGGGCACCGGGTCGCTTACAAGCTGGTGCTGGTGCCCCGTGTCCAGGCGCTGGAGCAGCAACGACGCCGACGAGTTTTCCAGCGCGCCAGCGTGCCCATGATCCTGCGCCAATTGCTCGAGGAACATGGGCTGCCCGCCGGCAGCTATCGTTTTGAACTGTCAACCGGGCACTATCCCTTGCGACCTTTTTGCATTCAGTATGAAGAAACCGATCTGGCGTTGCTGCAACGGCTGTGCGAGGAAGAAGGCATCCACTATCACTTCGAGCATCAACGCGACGGCCATGTGCTGGTGCTGGCCGATGACAGCCTGAGCTTCCCCCAGGAACCGCTGCTCATGCCGATGCGCAGTGACGCCCTCGACGAACACCACGAACCTGTGATCAGCGAACTGTTCCAGCGTCATGACGCTCCGCTCTCCCCCGTGCGCCCAGATGCCAGGAACCCTGGTTCAGCAGACACCAGCGACGGCGCAGCCAATCACTCGTTCGCCACGACGAGACACTTTCCCGCCCGCGAACAACAACATCGCGATCAGCTCAGCCGTCGGCAACTGGAGCGTCTGCGTTGTCGACACCTGCAGATCCACGGCCAAAGTAACCAGGGTGCATTACGCAGCGGCCGGATCGTTCAGGTGGCCGAACATCCATTGGCGAATTTCAATGATCAATGGCTGGTCACCGAAATTCGCCATCAGGGGTGTCATTCATCGATTCTGTTCGACGACTCACCGGGCATCACCCCGGGCTACTGCAATCAATTCAGCGCCATCCCCTGGTCGACAGTGTTCAGGCCCTCGCTCAAACAACCCAGGCCGAGCATTCCCGGGTATCAGCCCGGCCAAGTGTGCGGCCTGGTCGGGCAACCGCCGACGGTGGATGAGGATGGCCGGGTTCAGGTGAACCTCTGGCCCGCCACACAATCAGTCGCAGCGGCGTCCGATGGCCTGTGGCTGCCGCTGGCGCTGACCACCGCCGAGGACTGGATCGACCCGTCCCGCCTGCCCTTGGCCGGCAGCGAGGTACTGGTGATTTTCCTCGACAGTGACCCGGATCGCCCGGTGCTCTGTACGGCCATGGGCCCTGCGCCTCAACCTCGCCGCCCTCGCCCGCGTGAGCCCCGTGGCGATACCCGCCTGCTGTTCGACTGGCTGCTCAGCCGCTCGGACCTTGCGCCCTGAGATTCAGCCCTTGTCAGCCTTGCCGGCCGCAGCAGCGAACTGCGCCAAACGCACGTCCAGATGCCGTGGCCGACGCCCGTGATCCTCCGCACGCTCCTTGCGGCGGATGGCGTTGCGCACCATCAGCGAGCCGATGTAGCGAATCGGTTCCGGCGGGAAAAAACCCAGCGGTCCGTTGACCAGTGGCGAACGGGTCCAGGGGTTGTCCAGGCCCAGGACCATCGACGCCAGAATCTGCCCGCCCATATGGCAGGGCCCGACACCGCTGCCGGAGTAGCCAAAACCGTAGAACACATTGCCACTGGCGCTCATCTGCCCGAAAAACGGCAGCCCGGTCACCGAACGGTCCGACGGACCATTCCAGGTCGCTTCGACCTTGACGTCGGCAAACGCCGGGAAGAAATCCGCCAGGCTGTTCTGCAACAGACCGGCATAGGGTGAAGGCTGATCGAACACCGGCAGCATGCGTCCACCGTAAGCGAAGGTATTGCCACCCTTGCCCAGCATGATCCGGCCGTCCGGGGTGTTGTGATAGTAGTGCACGAAAATCCGCGAATCGAGCACCGTGACGCCGCTGGTCAGGCCGATTTCGTCGAGCAAATCCGGCCGTGGCTCGGTGATCAGCATGTCGCTGGAAACGATCGCCACGCTGCGTTCGAACTGCGGGAACGCCCGGGCCATCCAGGCGTTCATCGCCAGCACCACCCGGTCGGCGCGGACGGTGCCGCTGGGGGTTTGAATGCCCACCGGTTTGCCCTCTTCCAGCCCGGTCATCGCGGTGTTTTCGTGAATCCTCACGCCCAATTGCAGGGCGACCCGGCGCAGACCGCGCACCAGTTTGCCCGGTTGCACACTGGCCGCGGCTGGGGAAAACCAGCCTTCCAGGTGTTTGCTGGAACCGGCCATGCGCTGCACATCGGCCACCGGCCGCTGGGTGAACGAGTTGATGCCGTGGCGCTCCAGTGCGGCGATGACTGCATCGGTGGAGCCGCATTGCGCACGGTTGGTGGCGGTGTAGAGCGTACCGTCGAGGCGGTAATCGGCGTCCACCGCGTATTGCTCGCAGAAGGTGCCGATGGCATGGATGCTGCGCTCGGACTCCTTGACCAGGCGCACGGCCTCTCCGACGCCGAACAAACGCTCAAGGGTGAAATACTTGGCCGACCACGACAACGCACAACCGCCGTTGCGTCCACTGGCCCCCGCACCGCAGATGTCTGCCTCGATCAGCAGCACGTCCAGCTCGGGGTTCTGCTCCTTGAGCATGATCGCGGTCCACAACCCGGTATAACCGCCGCCGACGATGCACACGTCGGCGCGGCTGTCGCCTTCCAGTGGCGGACAGGTTTCGGATGCATCAGCCTTCAAGGCCTGGTCCAGCCAAAAGGGTCTCATGGGAAATCTCCAGTCAATGGCCCACACGCCAGCCTGCCGCAGGTGCAGCAGGCGACGCGGGGCAGGATTCAGGTACGCAGGGGTTTGATGGTCATCGCTTGATTGGGCACGTAGGCGAACTGAGTACCCAGGCCACTGGGGCGGCTGTTCCAGTGCGGGATCAACACCAGCGCGGAAAACATTGCGCAGCCGGCGAAGACGATGAACACGGTAACGGTGTCGAAGTAGCCCGGCAGCAGCCCGCCGAGAATCGCCCCGACCGAGCCGCAACCGTTGACGAAACCGGCTGCCGTGGCCCCCGCCTTGGCGGTGCCGAAGTCGATGGCGGCCGCGCCGCTGATCATCGAATCCGGTCCGTAGAGGGTCAGGCCCATGACGAACAGCAGCGCCACCACCAGCAGCACGCTACCGGTATGCAGGGCGCCCATGAAAAACGCCAGGGAGACCGTCAGCGCCAACAGGCTGATCACGCAGGCCGGCATGCGCCGGGCACCGAACAGTTTGTCCGAGGCCAGGCCAATCAGGATCGGCCCGAGCAATCCGGCCAGTTCAAATGCGGTCGGAATGATCGCCGCGCCGACCTTGCCCACCGACGGCATCTGCTCGAAGACGATCACCGGTCCCCACAACAGAATCGCGTAGCGCGCCGGTTTGAGCATGAAGTACGCCAACCCCAACACCAGCACCGTACGATTGCGCAGGATTTCCTTCAAAGGCTCCCACATGCTGATTTTGCTTTGCGCGTCAGCCTGTTCGGCGGTCAGCTCGGGTTCCGGCTCCACCGCCGGCAAGCCGACGTCCTCCGGTTTATTACGTTGAAAAATAAAAAACAGCACGGCGACCAGCCCAACCACCGCCGCACTGGAAACAAACGCCGCATGCCAGGTGCCGATGAGCGTATACGCCCACCAACCGGCAAACGGCGACGCCACGAGACCGCCAAAGGCGTAGCAGGAACTCCACAGGCCCAGTACCCGCCCGCGTTGCTCCGAGGGAAAGAAGCTGCCGAGATTCTTGCACAGCCCCGACCAACCGGTGGACTGCGCCAGCCCTTGGATCAGCATGCAGGTAGCGAAAATCGGTAAGGTTGCAAAGTTGCCCATCACCAGCGCCGCACAGGCGGAAATCAGCAATCCGCCCAGCACCACCACCCGCGGGCCAAAACGGTCTGCGAGGATGCCCCAGGTGAACTGACCGACGGCGTAGGCCGTCAGGTAGATGGCGTCGAGGTTGGCCATGGCCATTTTGTCGAGCATGAAGGTCGGGTCTTCGGCGATGCCGAGCTTGGCCACCGAGAAGGCTTTGCGGGTGAAGTAGAACGCGGCGTAGGCGAGCCAGGTGATCGCGAAGATCTGCACGCGCCAACGCTTGATGGTGCCGATGTGCTTGTTCATTGTGGTTCTGACCTCAGGGTGTGAGTGTGCCGGCAGAATTGGAAGAAAACGCCTGTGTTTTTATTGTTGAGCACTGCGATATCGCCCTGTCCCTACGGCAGATACCGGTCAGATGAGTCCTGTTTTTTGCACGCCCAGGCTCATGGCACCCGCTGCTGTTCGACTGACCAGCCGGCGGGGCTGAGGTGGATAAAAACAATTACTGATTAATAAGTGAAATCGATTTATCGTATTTCCAAAATAAGCTCAGCTTGTTACTGGAGATTTCCATGTCGGTTTCCCACGCCCAGCTCAAAGCGTTCCATGCCGTGGCGGTCCATGGAAGCTTTACCAAGGCCGCCGAACGCCTGTTTCTGACGCAACCGGCGATTTCCGACCAGGTGCGCAAACTCGAAGAGCGTTACGGCGTCTTGCTGTTTCACCGCAACAAGCGTTCCGTGCGCCTGACCGATCTGGGCGAGCGCCTGCTCGGCGTGACGCAGAAATTGTTTGTCATCGAAGCCGAGGCCCAGGAACTGTTGCAGGACTCCCAGGCCTTGCAGACCGGCAGCCTGATTCTGGCGGTGGATGCGCCGGTGCATGTGCTGCCGCAGATCGCCCGGTTCTGTGAGCGCTACCCGGGGATCAGCGTAAAGATCGAAACCGGCAACACCGATGAATCGCTGTTCCGGCTGTTCAACTATCAGGCCGACCTGGCGTTGCTTGGCCGCGAGGTGAGCGACGAACGACTGATCTCGTTGCCGCTGCGCAATGACCCGATGGTGGCCTTCGTCTCGCGCAATCATCCGTGGGCCGACCGCGAATCCATCACCCTCGCGGATCTCGATGACACGCCCCTGGTGCTGCGGGAAATCGGTTCGGTGACCCGGCAGACCCTGGAAGAGGAAATGCAACGCGCCGGGTTCCGCATTCGCCCGGCGATTCAGGTCGAAGGTCGGGAGGCGGCGCGGGAAGCGGTGGTGGTCGGGATCGGAGTGGGCGTGGTGTCGGCTGCCGAGTTTGGCGCCGACTCCAGGGTTTGTGCACTGCCGATTACCGATTGCGAACGACGGCTGACTGAAACGCTGGTTTGCCTGCGCGAGCAGAGTTCGCGGCGGGTGGTGGCGACTTTTCTGGAGATGGTGCGTGAGAGTCTTGTGTAGGCAGGTCCGACGCCATCGCGGGCAAGCCACACTCCCACAGGTATTGGGTCGTACACAAAATCGGCGAACCTGCATGAAACCCTGTGGGAGCGGGCTTGCCCGCGATTGCAGGCGACCCGGTCTACCTGACGGGGGCCAACCCGAAAAATGCCTGAATCAACCGCAAATCCCGTCGCCGCTCCATGCACCCGATCATGTGCCGATTCACCAACCCCTCGCCAATGATCGGCACCGCCGCCACCCGTGGATCGTGGCTGACCTCCACCGACGACACCACCCCTACCCCCAGTTCGGCGGCCACCGCCTCGGTCACCGCTTCGCGGCTGTCCAGCTCCAGCAACACCCGCGGATTGACCCTGGCCTGGGCGCAAGCCTCATCGAAGGTGCGCCGGGTAATCGAATCCGGTTCGCGCAGCACCATGATCACCTGATCCAGCTCCTTGAGCTGCACGCCTTTGGTCTTCTGCGCCCAAGGATGCCCGGCGGGCACCAGCGCGCAAATCCGTGATTCGTTCAGCGCCTGCAGATGCAAGCCCTTGCGCGGCTCGACTTCGGTCAACACCGCCACGTCGGCATGTTCGGACAACAACGCCGCCAGGGTTTCCTGGGCGTTGCCCAGGCGCAGGTTCACCGTGATCCCCGGATAGCGCGCCCGCAGACTGGCAAGCATCGGCATGACCATGTGTGGGCCGTCCGCCGCCACCTCCAGACGCCCGGTCAGCAGTTGCCGGTTGGCTTCGAGCATCACCTGCGCCTCTTCGACCAGGCCGAACATCGCCCGGGTGATGGCCGCCAGTTTGGTGCCCTCCTCCGTCAGTTCCACGCGGCGGGCGGTACGGCGCAGCAAGGTGATCTGGTAGTGCTCCTCCAGGGCCTTGATGTGCCCGGTAACCGCCGGCTGGCTGATGAACAGCCGCGCCGCCGCCCGGGTAAAGCTGCCTTCCCGCGCCACAGCATCGAATGCGCGCAGCTGAAACAGGTTCATGAATAACCCTCACTGATGGCTGGCATAACAACAAACAATTTGATTGATAACACGGCAAATTGCAATTTAAGCGCCGTAGCTTCATCCCATCGATTGCGAGGACACGAGAATGAGTACTGCCGAACCCATCCTGCTCACCCCCGGCCCGTTGACCACATCGGCCCGCACCCGTCAGGCGATGATGGTCGACTGGGGTTCATGGGATGACCGTTTCAATCTATTGACCGCCAGCCTCTGCGAGCAACTGCTGGCAATCATCAACGGCGCCGCCACTCACCACTGCGTGCCCCTGCAAGGCAGCGGCACCTTCGCGGTCGAGGCAGCGATCGGCACGCTGGTGCCTCGCGATGGCAAGATTCTGGTACTGATCAACGGCGCCTACGGCAAACGCCTGGCAAAAATCTGTGAAGTGCTCGGCCGCTCCTTCAGCACCTTCGAAACCGCCGAAGACGAGCCGACCACCGCCGCCGACGTCGATCGCCTGCTGCGCGCCGACACCGGCATCACCCACGTCGCCCTGATTCACTGCGAAACCAGCACCGGCATCCTCAACCCGCTGCCGCAGATCGCCCAGGTCGTCGCAGAACACGGCAAGCGCCTGATCATCGACGCCATGAGTTCCTTCGGTGCCCTGCCGGTGGATGCGCAGCAAGTGCCGTTCGACGCACTGATCGCTGCCTCGGGCAAATGCCTGGAAGGTGTTCCGGGCATGGGGTTTGTCTTCGCTCGCAAAGAATCCCTGGCCAACGCCACCGGTAACTCGCATTCGCTGGCCATGGACCTGCAGGACCAACACGCCTACATGGCCAAGACCGGCCAGTGGCGCTTCACCCCGCCGACCCATGTGGTCGCGGCGCTGCACGAAGCCCTGCTGCAATACAACGAAGAAGGTGGCCTGCCGGCCCGACACGAACGCTATGCCGCCAACTGCCAGGCATTGATGGAAGAGATGGGCAAACTGGGGCTGCGCAGTTTCCTGCCGGCGGCTATTCAGGCGCCGATCATCGCCACCTTTCATGCCCCGAAAGATCCTCGCTACCAGTTCAAGGAGTTCTATGAGCGGGTCAAGGCCAAGGGCTACATCCTCTACCCCGGCAAACTGACCCAGGTCGAAACCTTCCGCGTCGGCTGCATTGGCCATGTCCAGCCAGCCGAAATGCGCGAAGCCGTGGCGGCGATTGCTGAAGTTTTGCGCGAGATGGAAGTGTTAGAGATCTAGGCCACACCGTATACCCCTGTGGGAGCGAGCTTGCTCCGGGCGGCGTTCCGACGATAGCGGTCTGACATTCACCATTGATGTCGACTGACCAGGCCTCATCGCGAGCAAGCTCGCTCCCACAGAAAAGCTGAATTTCCGAATAGCTCGTTCTCACAGGAATCCAAACGCCATGAACTACACCAACCCAACCAAACTCCAAGCCGCCATCCTCGACTGGGCCGGCACCGTGGTCGACTTCGGCTCCTTCGCCCCGACGCAGATTTTCGTCGAGGCGTTCGCCGAGTTCGATGTCCAGGTGTCCATCGAAGAAGCCCGTGGCCCGATGGGCATGGGCAAGTGGGACCACATCCGCACCCTGTGCGATCTACCGGAAGTTGCCGAGCGTTATCGCAAAGTGTTCGGCCGCACGCCGACTGACGATGACGTCACTGCGATTTACCAACGCTTCATGCCGCTGCAGATCGAAAAAATCGCCGAACACTCGGCGCTGATTCCGGGGGCGCTGGAGACCATCGCCAACCTGCGCCAGCAAGGGATCAGGATCGGTTCCTGCTCCGGTTACCCGAAACTGGTCATGGACAAAGTGGTTGAACTGGCCGCCACCAACGGCTACGTCGCCGATCACGTGGTCGCCACCGACGAAGTCCCGAACGGCCGCCCATGGCCCGCCCAGGCACTGGCCAACGTCATCGCCCTGGGCATTGACGATGTCGCCGCGTGCGTGAAGATCGATGACACTGTGCCGGGCATTCTCGAAGGTCGCCGCGCCGGCATGTGGACCGTGGCGCTGATCTGCTCGGGTAACGCCCTGGGTCTGGACTACGAAGGTTATCGCGCGCTGGGCAGCGACCAACTGGACAGTGAGCGCAAGCGCATCCACGCGATGTTCGAAGGTTCGCGCCCGCACTACATGATCGACACCATCACCGATCTGCCGGACGTGATCGCCGACATCAACAAGCGTCTGGCCAATGGCGAAATGCCGCAGTCGAGCTGATAAATCCCCGTAATACCTCTGTGGGAGCGAGCTTGCTCGCGATGACGATCGCTCATTCAATATATGTATTGACTGAACTGACCCCATCGCGAGCGAGCTCGCTCCTACAGGGTTTTTCTGTCTATTACCCGAGCCAGAACATCACGCGACCAATCGCCTCAGGCAAACCCGGTTAAACAGGATTACAGTTAAAGCACACCGTCGGACAAGAACGGTGGCTTTAAACCGGACCTCTGAGGAACACCATATGCCGTGGAAAAACTCCGAATCGCGCTACAGCACCGTATCGATCGCACTGCATTGGTTGATGCTGGTCCTGCTGGCGCTGGTTTACGCCTGTATCGAGTTTCGCGGGATCTTTCCCAAGGGCAGTGGCGGGCGCACGCTGATGGTCGAATTACACTTCATGCTCGGCCTGACCGTTTTCGTTCTGGTCTGGGTGCGATTGTTCGCACGCAGTCTCGGCCGGCCCCCGGAGATCTTCCCGGCCTCGCCACACTGGCAAACGACGCTGGCCAGGCTGATGCACTGGGCGTTGTACATATTCATGATCCTCACACCGATTCTCGGGTGGCTGGTCACCAGTGCCAAAGGCAATCAGGTGATGTTCTACGGTGTCGACCTGCCGATGCCGATAGCGGAAAACAAGGACCTGGCCAAACAACTCCAGGGCTGGCACGAGCTCGGCGGCACGATCGGCTATTGGCTGATCGGCCTGCATGCCGTGGCCGCGCTGTATCACCATTATGTGGTGGGCGATAACACCTTGCTGCGGATGATGCCCAAGCGCGTGAACCGCAATACCTGAACTTGACGGCAACCCCTAATGTGGGAGCGAGCTTGCTCGCGATGGCGGTGTATCAGTCGACAAATGTGCCGAATGCAATGCCCTCATCGCGAGCAAGCTGAACTGGCCTAATGATTTTGGACACTTCAATCGGGCGCTATGATGGCGCCCAAATCTGAGGTGTTTTGGCTATGCGTAAATCTTATTCCAGTGAGTTCAAACTCAAGGCGGCGAGCATGGTGCTGGACGAGGGACAGTCGGTTCCCGAGGTCTGCGCCAGCCTGGATATCGGTCCTACGGCCCTGCGC
>NZ_JBFULI010000073.1:0-24858 GCF_056400405.1 Pseudomonas sp. P5_B3
GTGCAGGGCTCGAGATTTGCCAGGTGCTGCATGAGCGTTACCCGATTGAATTTTTTTCGGTACAGCTCGTGACCACGATCATCCTGTGCATGTAGATGAAAGGTGTGTTTTCCCAGATCGATGGCGGCAATAGCTACTTTGCTCATGGCAATGATCTCCGATAAGCCCCCTGTGAAAGCTTAGTGGTCGATCACAGGGGGCGGCGGGGGTAGCCATTTCATTAGGGAATTGTTTTGCCCACAGACTTTGGGTTTGATCCAAAGTCTGTGGGCTGTGCCGTCAAGTCACCCGCGGTGACGACCGCGGAAGTAGTTGATCAGCCCTTGGGTCGAGGCGTCCTCGGCCGGGGTTTCTTCGCTGCCGACCAGGCGGTTGTAGACGCCTTTGCCCAGCTCCTTGCCCAGCTCCACTCCCCACTGGTCGAAGGCGTTGATGCCCCAGATCACGCTTTGCACGAAGACTTTGTGCTCGTACATCGCCACCAGTGCGCCGAGGCGACGCGGGCTGATGCGCTCGACCACCAGGGTGTTACTCGGACGGTTGCCCGGGATCACCTTGTGCGGCGCGAGTTTGTGCACTTCGGCCTCACTCATGCCTTTGTCGCGCAGCTCGGTTTCGGCCTCGGCCAGGGTCTTGCCGAGCATCAGCGCCTGGCTCTGCGACAGGCAGTTGGCGTACAGCCACTGGTGGTGGTCGGACACCGGGTTGAAGCTGACGATCGGCACGATGAAGTCGGCCGGGATCAACTGGGTGCCCTGGTGCAGCAACTGGTGGTAGGCGTGCTGACCGTTGCAGCCGACGCCGCCCCAGATCACCGGCCCGGTGTCAGTGGACACAGGCTTGCCGTCCTGGCGTACGCTCTTGCCGTTGGATTCCATGTCCAGCTGTTGCAGGTGCTTGGTGATGTTACGCAGGTAGTGGTCGTACGGCAGGATCGCGTGGCTTTGGGCGCCCCAGAAGTTGCCGTACCACACGCCGAGCAAGGCCAGCAGCACCGGCATGTTCTGTTCGAACGGCGCGCTCTGGAAGTGCTGGTCCATGGTATAGGCACCGGACAGCAATTCCTTGAAGTTGGACATCCCGATGGCCAGGGCAATCGGTAAACCGATGGCCGACCACAGCGAGTAGCGCCCGCCGACCCAGTCCCACATCGGGAAGATGTTCTCTTCACGGATGCCGAACGCTACCGCGGCGGCGTTGTTGCTCGATACCGCGATGAAGTGACGATACAACTCGGCTTCCGAACCACCCTGAGCCAGGTACCAGGCACGGGCGGCCTGGGCGTTCTTCAGGGTTTCGAGGGTGTTGAAGGATTTCGACGAGACGATGAACAGCGTGGTTTCGGCGCGCAGCTTCATGGTCAGTTCGTGGAACTCGCTGCCGTCGATGTTCGCCAGGTAATGGCAACGCACGCCTTTCTGGGCGTAGGACAGCAGCGCTTCGGACACCAGCTCCGGGCCGAGGAAGGAACCGCCGATGCCGATGTTGACCACATCGGTGATCGGCTTCTCGGTGTAACCACGCCACAGACCGTCGTGGATACGGCCCACGAGATCGGTGATCTGGTTCAGCACCTTGTGCACTTCGGGCATCACGTTGACGCCGTTGACCGACAGCTTGTCGCCAACCGGGCGGCGCAGGGCCGTGTGCAGGGCCGGACGGCCTTCGGAAGAGTTGACGATTTCGCCATCGAACAGCGATTTGATCGCGCCCTTGAGGTCGACTTCGTTGGCCAGGCCCACCAGCAGATTGCGGGTCTCGGCGTTGATCAGGTTTTTCGAATAGTCGAGAAACAGGCCGCAGCTGCTGAGGGTGAATTGAGTAAAACGCTGCGGATCGGCATTGAAGGCTTCGCGCATGCTGAAATCCTGCATGGCTTGGCGGTGGTCATTCAACGCTTGCCAGGCAGGCAGAGCGGTAACGTCGTGAGGAGTGCGGTAATACGCCATCGCTGCGGGTTTCCTTATTACTTGAACGGCCTTTTGAACACTAAAAACCCCGGAGCGCTGTGGGTGGGCGTTCCGGTCAACTGCGTCGACACGATTTCATGGCGCAGGGCGGATACAGTAAACCCCGCGCAATGATCTGTCTTGCCTTTGTCTGACCTGTTTCCGGTACTTTTTTAACACCAAAGTTAGGAACGGTCCGACAAACGGAAGAGTCAGGACTCGGATCAGGCGACCTGGACCGGAATGGCGTTGCTGGTGTGGCTCAGTTCATTGCCCGGTGCCATGTAGAGCATGCGCGGCTTGAAGTTGAGCAGTTCGGCTTCGCTGTAATGAGCGTAAGCGCAGATGATCACGCGATCGCCGACCTTGGCCTTGTGCGCCGCGGCGCCATTGACCGAGATCATGCGCGAACCTTCTTCGCCACGGATGGCGTAGGTGGTGAAGCGCTCGCCGTTGTCGACGTTGTAGATCTGGATTTGTTCGTACTCGCGGATGCCGGAAAGGTCCAGCCATTCACCGTCGATGGCGCAGGAGCCTTCGTAATCGAGTACAGCGTGGGTGACTTCGGCGCGATGCAGCTTGGCTTTGAGCATGATGGCGTGCATGAGTATTTCCCAGGTCGGCGGGCAAAATGGCCCGAAGGGTTTGTGGGGGCAATGCGTTATATGTGGGCGCAGCAGAACCCCTGTGGGAACGAGCTTGCTCGCGATGAGGGCATGACATTCAGCATTTTCAGTGACTGTTAGTACGCCATCGTCGGAACGCCGCCCGGAGCAGGCTCGCTCCCACAGGTTTTTTAGTGTCTAGAGGGGCGCGTCGAGGTTCAGGTGCAGGTTGTCGATCAACCGCGTCGTACCCAGGAACGCCGCCACCAGAATCACCAGGTCACGATCCTGCGCCGTCGCCGGGCGCAAAGTCAGGGCATGGCGAATTTCCAGATAGTCAGGGCGCAGGCCGGCTGTTTCGAGCTGTTTGATCTGCGTGCCGATCAGCGCCGGGTAGTCGCGTTCGCCCTGCCTGATCGCCTCGCCGATCGCTTTCAGCGTGCGGTAGACCACCGGTGCCACAGCGCGTTGCTCTTCGTTGAGGAAGCCGTTGCGCGACGACAGCGCCAAGCCATCGGCCGCCCGTACGGTCGGCTCACCGATGATCTGGATCGGCATGTTCAGGTCATGAACCAGCGCGCGAATCACCGCCAGTTGCTGAAAGTCTTTCTCGCCGAAAATCGCCAGGTCCGGCTGGACCATGTTGAACAGCTTGCTGACAACCGTCGCCACGCCTTCGAAATGCCCCGGCCGGCTGGCGCCGCACAGGCCTTCGGACAATTGCGGGACACTGACGCGGGTCTGGCCGGTCATTCCGCCGGGATACATCTCCTCGACGGTTGGCGCGAACAACAAATGGCAACCGGCCTGGAGCAGTTTTTCCTGGTCGGCGGCGAGGGTGCGCGGGTACTTGTCGAGGTCTTCGCCAGCACCGAATTGCAGCGGATTGACGAAAATGCTCGCAACCACGAAATCTGCCCGTTGGGAGGCTTTGGTCACCAGGGCAACGTGGCCGCTGTGCAGGTTGCCCATGGTTGGCACAAAGGCGATGCGCTTGCCTTCGCTACGGGCACGGGCCACGGCGGCCCGCAGTTCGCGTACGGTTTTTACGGTGTTCATGCAGAGAATCCGTGTTCGATCCCAGGGAAGGTCGCCGCTTTGACTTCAGTCACGTAGGCATTCAACGCATCTTCAATGCTGGTCTGGCCAGTCATGAAGTTTTTTACGAATTTTGGCAAGCGGCCGGTAATGGACAGCCCCAGCATGTCGTGCAGAACCAGCACCTGGCCATCGGTGCGATTGCCGGCGCCAATACCAATCACCGGTATCTTCACCGCCTGGGTGATTTCTTCTGCCAGTTCGCTCGGGACGCACTCGAGCAGCAACATTGCCGCACCAGCCTGTTCCAGGGAAATCGCGTCGGCACGCATCTGCCGGGCCTGGTTTTCATTGCGACCCTGGACCTTGTAGCCGCCAAGGATGTTCACCGATTGCGGCGTCAGGCCCATGTGCGCGCAAACAGGGATACCGCGTTCGGCCAGCAGGCGGATCGAATCGGCCAGCCACAACGCCCCTTCAACCTTCACCATATGCGCGCCGGCCTGCATCAACAGCGCGCTGTTGGTCATGGCTTGCTCGGTGGTGGCGTAGGCCATGAATGGCAGGTCGGCGAGGATCAAGGCATCGCTGTTACCGCGTTTGACGGCAGCCACGTGGTAAGCCATTTCGGAGGTGGTGACAGGCAAGGTGCTGTCGTGGCCCTGCAAAACCATGCCGAGGGAGTCGCCCACCAGCAGCACTTCGACACCAGCCTGATTGCAGGCGTGGGCGAAGGTCGCGTCGTAGCAGGTCAGCATGGTGATCTTTTCACCTTTTTGCTTCAGACCTTGCAGGGTGGTCAGGGTGATGGCTGGCATGAAAAGTTCCTCATTCAGGCGCTGTGGAAACTACTGCGAGTAACGCGCGTGATTCTTCGTTAAATACAGGCGCACGCTCTTTTGTCGTGCTTTTAAGGCCTGGATTGCGCCCTTGAACGCCGTGTAGGCGGCAGCGGGACGCCTATAGTCGTGAGGAGAACGAGGGAAGTCAATTGCGTGTGTTACCGCATTGTTACGGGTGGGGTGTTACCGGGGTAACTGATGCGATTCAGCAGCAGATCTTGTGTCTGGCCCAAGATCCCCTGTAGGAGCGAGCCTGCTCGCGATGGCAGTGTGTCAGTCAGCATTTCATTCGCTGACASACYGCYATCGCGAGCAGGCTCGCTCCTACAGGGGATTTTGGTCAATTTTGGGGCAGGCGTTCCAGGCCGACGAACGGGCATGCCTTGAGCAGTTCGGCCAAGGTCCGGCCATCGGCCAGGTGCAGATCCGCAGGGGCCAGTTCCGCCAGCGGATACAACACGAAGGCTCGTTCCTGCATATGGTAATGGGGAACCTTGAGGCGCGGTTCGTCGATCAGGCGATTACCGAACAGCAAGATGTCAAGGTCCAGCGTGCGCGGCCCCCAGCGCTCAAGGCGCTCGCGACCCTGGCCGTTTTCGATGGCCTGCAAGGCATCGAGCAAATCCAGCGCTTCCAGCGTGCTGTCGAGAGCAGCCACCGCATTGGTGTAGCGCGGTTGTCCGGGTAGCAGCGAGTCGCTTTGATAAAAAGCGGAAACCCCAACCAGCGCCGTTTGCGGCAAGTGCGCCAGCGCCTCGACGGCGCTGCGCAATTGTTCGGCGGGGTCAGCCAGGTTGCTGCCCATGCCGATGTAGATGCGTTCCATGGATTACTCGCCCGTGGTACTCGAGGCGCCGGCAGCGCGTTTGCGTTTGGAACCACCGCTGCGGCGGCGTTTGCGCGGGGCGCCGGTGCCTTCGTCCTTGCCGCTGAGGTCGCGAATCATGTCACGGCGCTCGCTTTCGTTGGCGTCCTGGTAGTCCGTCCACCATTCGCCCAGGCCATCGGTCTGCTCGCCGGCGCTTTCGCGTAGCAACAGGAAGTCGTAGCCGGCACGGAAGCGCGGATTGTCCAGCAACAGATCGGCACGCTTGCCGCTGCGGCGCGGCAGGCGTTCCTGCATGTCCCAGATCTCGCGGATCGGCATGGTGAAACGCTTCGGAATCGCGATCCGCTGGCACTGTTCGGCAATCAGCTCGTGCGCCGCTTCCTGCATCGCCGGAATCGGCGGCATGCCACGCTCCTGCAGGCGCAGGACGCGGGCCGGCAGGGCAGGCCAGAGCAGGGCTGCAAACAGGAAAGCCGGGGTGACCGGTTTGTTCTGCTTGATCCGCAGGTCGGTGTTGATCAGGGCTTCGCTGATCAGGGTGTGGGTGTACGTCGGGTTGTATTCCAGTGCTTCGGCGCTGGCCGGGAACAGTGGATCGAACAACTGCAGGTCGACCAGCATTTCAAACGTATCGGCGGCATGACCGGAGAGGAACAGCTTGAGCACCTCTTCGAACAGGCGGGCCGACGGAATCTCGCGCAGCATTGGTGCCAGGCCGCGGATCGGCAGGGCGCTGTGTTTTTCGATGCCGAAGTTCAGCTTTGCGGCGAAACGCACGGCCCGCAGCATCCGTACCGGGTCTTCCTGGTAGCGTTGCGTCGGATCGCCGATCAGGCGGATCAGGTGATTGCGGATGTCGTGTACGCCGTTGGCGTAGTCGAGGATGCGTTCGCTGACCGGATCGTAATACAAGGCATTGATGGTGAAGTCGCGACGTTGCGCGTCCTCTTCCAGGGTGCCATAGACGTTATCGCGCAAGATGCGCCCGCTTTCGTTGCGCGAAGACTGATTGCTGTCTTCCTCGTCTTCGTTCTGCGGGTGATTGGCGCGGAAGGTCGCGACTTCGATGATTTCGCGGCCGAAGTGGATGTGCACCAGTTTGAATCGGCGCCCGATGATTCGCGCGTTACGGAATTCGGCCCGCACCTGCTCGGGTGTGGCGCTGGTGGCAACGTCGAAATCTTTCGGTGTGATACCCAGCAGCATGTCGCGCACGCAGCCGCCAACCAGGTAAGCCTGATAACCGGCGCTCTGCAGGCGTTCAACGATATTCACCGCGTAACGGCTGAATTGCGCCTTTTGCAGCGAATGTTGGCCGCTGTTAAGCACTTCAGGCGTGCTGCGAATGTGTTGCGTAGGACGCTTGGGAGAACGGAATGACTGGAACAGCTTCTTCAGCATGGGATGCACTGTTTGAAGGAATATTCGGCCATAACAGAAGAATGACCGCATGATGGGCGGGGATTCTAGCATTTAGTCGGGGGAT
Organism: Pseudomonas sp. P5_B3; assembly: GCF_056400405.1. Classification (NCBI taxonomy): domain Bacteria; kingdom Pseudomonadati; phylum Pseudomonadota; class Gammaproteobacteria; order Pseudomonadales; family Pseudomonadaceae; genus Pseudomonas; species Pseudomonas sp. P5_B3. The sequence continues at coordinate 6,750 of NZ_JBFULI010000073.1, forward strand.
GGTGTAGGACACAGCAGATATGAGCTGTAGGCCGCAGGTTGTAGGAGCGAGCTTGCTCGCGAAAAGCGCAAGAGCGGTGCGGGGTGTCTGGTTTTACGCGTTATCGTTCACGACCATCGCGAGCCAGCTCGCTCCTACGGTAAGCAGGTGCGCAGATTCTGGAATCGCAGAAACCACAAGGGGAGCCGAAGCTCCCCAAGAAGTAGTTGCATGCTCTATTTTTATTTTTGGTTTCGGGCTTCTTGTTTTTGTTGAGTGCCCTCGTCATGAAGCTTTCCTTCATGACCCTCCCAATCGGGAGCCAAGAGCAAACGGATTGCTTTGGTCGCTGAATTGCAGTGATCTTTCGATCCAACCAGTACAGGCTCTGTCTTAAGACAGCTTTTTGTTGTTCTCGGCCTGGTCGTGGGGCAAGCCCCAAATACAACGCCTCTCCAAAAGAATCAGTTAGCTGCGCCTCTCGCCGTCTTGTTTTTATTGTGCGTGAGTCGATTCGTCTTATTTTTATTGTCTTGTGCATTGCTTGTTATTGTTCTTGTACCAAACATATAGCAGGGTGCGTGCCAACTTTTGCGAAACCCAATAAAACAAGGGGTTAGACCGGTCGGTAGGCATTTCGAGGGCCAAAAAAAGCCGGGGCTTCGTTACCGTAAGCCCCGGCTTCTGTTACGTGAAAAAGCTGAGGTAACAGTTTTTTCAGAAAGTCACGTGTTACCCGCACATGAGACAGGTACGGTTCAGCTTTCGCTGGCCACCCCGGTCTTGCGCCGCGGGATGCCCAGGCGCTGACGGCGCTCCCACAGGCATTTGCGGCTGACCCCGAGTTTGCGGGCCAGCTCGGTTTCGGTCATGTGGTCCTGATGCTCGAGTACGAAATGCTGGAAGTAGTCTTCCAGGGAGAGGTCTTCGGTCGGCTCGTGGTTGCTGTTACTGGCATTGCCATTGCCCTGTTGTGGGGGCAGGCCAATGAACTCGTCGTCTTCCAGGTCGCCCAGTTCGATGTCGATGCCCAGCAGCTCGGCGGAAATTTCCGGGCTTTCGCACAGGATAACGGCGCGCTCGACGGCGTTTTCCAGTTCACGAACGTTGCCCGGCCAGGAGTAGTGACGAATGGCTTGCTCGGCATCCGCGGCGAACTTCAGGTCGGTGCGGTTGATTCGCGCACTTTGCCGCGCCAGGAAGGCGTTGGCGATTTCGTTGACGTCCGCACCGCGTTCACGCAGGGCTGGGAGCTTCAGCGCGATAACGTGGAGGCGATAATACAAGTCTTCGCGGAACTGGCCGATCTTCGCCAGGCTCTTGAGGTCGCGGTGAGTCGCGGCGATCAGGCGCACATCGACTTTTTGCGACTGCACCGAGCCCACGCGACGAATTTCGCCTTCCTGCAATACGCGCAGCAGGCGAGCCTGGGCTTCCAGTGGCAGTTCACCGATTTCGTCGAGGAACAAGGTGCCGCCGTCCGCCGCTTCCACCAGGCCGGCGCGCCCGGCGCTGGCGCCGGTGAATGCGCCTTTTTCGTGGCCGAACAGTTCGGACTCGATCAGGCTTTCCGGAATGGCCGCGCAGTTCACCGAAATCATCGGTGCCTTGGCGCGTTTGGACAGGTTGTGCAGGGCACGCGCCACCAGTTCTTTACCGGTACCCGATTCGCCCTGGATCAGAACGTTGGAGTCGGTCGGTGCCACTTTGCGGATCTTGCCGTACAGGTCCTGCATCGGTGGGCACGAGCCGATAATGCCGATTTCACCGTTGCTGTTGTCGGTACCGGATTTTGCCGCGCCGTTGGCGGTTTTGCCGGCAACGGCTTCACCGCCGGCTTGTACCGTTTGTCGGTCACGCAGGATTCGTGCGGCGGCTTGCAGCATTTCGTCATGGTCGAATGGCTTGGCAATGTAGTCCACCGCGCCCATTTTCATCGAATCGACCGCCGAGCGCAGGCTGGCATAGCTGGTCATGATCAGCACCGGCGTGCCCTGGGCGAGCTTGATCAGCTCCGTGCCAGGCGCGCCCGGCAGGCGCAGGTCACTGATGATCAGATCGAACGAGGGAATGGTGAAGCGTTCTTGTGCTTCCTGCACTGATCCGGCTTCGCTGACCTGGTACTGGTTACGTTCCAGCAGGCGGCGCAAGGCGGAGCGGATAATGGTTTCGTCTTCGACGATCAAAATGTGCGGCATTGATTCGATACTCTCGACGGTCTCAGTTCACAGCGGACGTCGCTTCGACATGACGCGGCAAAGTAACCCTGATTCGGGTGCCGCGTTGGCTTTGAACATCAGCCGGGCTGTCGATGGTGATTTGTCCATAATGCTCTTCAACGATGGAATAGACCAGTGCAAGGCCCAGACCGGTGCCTTCGCCAGGGTCCTTGGTGGTGAAGAAAGGTTCGAACAATCGGTCCATGATGCTCGACGGAATACCGCTGCCTTCGTCTTCCACGATCAGATCGACCGTGTGTTCGCCGGCTTCGCTCTTGACCCGTACCGCACTGCCGGGAGGCGAGGCGTCACGGGCGTTTGAAAGCAGATTGATCAATACCTGGGCGAGCCGTTGCGGGTCGCCTTCGACCCAGTGTTCGGGGTCGCACAGGTTGTAGAACTGCACTTCGAAATTGCGTCGGTTCAGGGCCAGCAGGCCGATGGCATCCTGAGCCACTTCGGCCAGACAGACGGGCTCGTCGCTGTGCTGATGGCTGCCGGCATGGGCAAAGCTCATCAGCGACTGGACGATGCGCGACACGCGTTTGGTCTGCTCGAGGATCTGGCCGCTGATTTCCTTCAGCTCGCCGTCTTCTTCACGTTCTTCGCGCAGGTTCTGCGCCAGGCACGCGATACCGGTGATCGGGTTGCCGATTTCATGGGCCACGCCGGCCGCCAGTCGACCGATGCTGGCCAGACGCTCGGAGTGCACCAGTTTGTCCTCGAGCATCTGGGTTTCGGTCAAGTCTTCCACCAGCAGCACCAGGCCACTGTTGCCTGGTGCCAGGGGTTCGTCGATCGCCGCTTTGTGCAGGTTCAGCCAGCGGGTCTGGCCGTCGAGGGCCAGGTGTTGCTTGTGCAAGTGTTCGTCCGGCAGATTGATGAAGCCTTGCAGCAGTTCTTTCCATGGATCGGCAATGGTGCTCAGTCGCGAACCGACCACGCGCTGCGCGGCGATGCCGGTGAGTTCCTCCATGGCCTTGTTCCACATGAGGATTTCCTGGTCCTTGGCCAGCGAGCAAACGCCCATCGGCAATTCCTGCAGGGTTTGGCGGTGATAGCGGCGCAGGGCATCGAGTTCGGCGGCCAGGCCGGTCAGGCGCGAGTGGTAATCCTCGAGACGACTTTCGATGAAGTGAATGTCTTCGGTGACGTAGTTTTCGCCGCCGGCCTTGTAGGGCAAGAAGGTTTCGACCATGTCCTGGGCCACACTCGGGCCCATCAGGCCGGAGAGGTTGGCCTCGATGCGGTCACGCAAGCGGCGCAGGGCATACGGTCGACGCTCGTCGAAGGGCAGATAGAGATCGCGCAGGGCCTGTTCCACTTCTTTCTGCGCAGCTTTTGCACCCAATGGTTTTGCAAGCTGTGTAGCGAACTCCTGGGGCGAGGCGGCGTGCAGTTCCCGGCGTTGCGGGCGGCGCACGTTATCCACGGCACAGGCTTCGGCTGCGCTGGCCTCTTCGGTGCTGGCATTGGTGAACAGCGAGATCAGGGTGAACATCAGCACGTTGGCCGCCAGCGAGGCAATTGCCGCCATGTGCCAGCTGGTGTCGTCCAGCACGTAGATCATGTTCAGCAGCGGAATGTAGAAGCCTTGCAGGTTGCCGACCAGCGGCAACAACATGGTCACCAGCCACACCAGGATTCCCGCCAGCAAACCGGCGATGAAGCCGCGACGGTTGGCGGTCGGCCAATACAGGACCGAGAGCACGCCCGGCAGGAACTGCAACGTGGCGACGAACGCGACAATGCCGAGGTTGGCCAGGTCCTGGTCGGCACCGAGCATCAGGTAGAAGCCGTAGCCGGCCATGATGATCGCGACGATCAGTGCCCGGCGGGTCCACTTCAGCCAGCGGTAGATGTTGCCTTCGGCCGGTGGTTGATACAGCGGCAGCACCAGGTGGTTCAAGGCCATCCCGGACAGCGCCAGCGTGGTGACGATGATCAGGCCGCTGGCAGCGGACAGCCCGCCGACATACGCCAGCAACGCCAGCGCCTTGCTGTTGGCGGCGATACCGATGCCCAGGGTGAAGTATTCCGGATTGGTGGTAGCGCCGAGCTTCAGTCCGGCCCAGAGAATCAGCGGCACCGCCAGGCTCATCAGCAGCAGGAACAGCGGCAGGCCCCAGCTCGCACTGACCAGCGAACGCGGGTTGAGGTTCTCGGTAAAGGTCATGTGATACATGTGCGGCATCACGATGGCCGAGGCGAAGAACACCAGCAACAGCGTACGCCACGGGCCTTCCTGCAAAGGCGTGTGGAGGGCGGCGAGGGCGGTCTGGTTTTGCAGCAGCCACAGCTCAAGCTGTTGCGGGCCGTCGAACACGCCGTAAAGCGCATACAGTCCGACACCGCCGAGGGCGATCAGCTTGATCACCGATTCGAACGCAATCGCGAACACCAGGCCTTCATGCTTTTCGCGGGTGGCGATGTGGCGGGAGCCGAAGAAAATCGTGAACAGCGTAATCAATGCGCAGAAGCTCAGGGCCACGCGATTCTGCACCGGCTCGCGAGTGAGGATACCGATGGAGTCGGCGACCGCCTGAATCTGCAAGGCCAGCAACGGCAATACACCGACCAGCATGAAGATCGTGGTCAGCGCTCCGGCCCAGGTGCTGCGGAAGCGGAAGGCAAACAGGTCGGCCAAAGACGACAGTTGATAGGTACGGGTGATCTTCAGGATCGGGTAGAGCAACACCGGCGCCAGCAGAAATGCCCCGGAAACGCCCAGGTAGCTGGACAGAAAGCCGTAGCCGTACTGATAGGCCAGGCCCACGGTGCCGTAAAACGCCCAGGCACTGGCGTAGACGCCCAGTGACAGGGTGTAGGTCAGCGGGTGGCGAATGATCGCCCTGGGGATCATGCCCCGTTCACTGATCCAGGCCACACCGAACAGCACCGCCAGGTACGCGGCGCTGATCAGGATCATCTGGGTCAGGCTAAAGCTCATCGGCATCTTTTTGGCTCTGCAGGATGAAGGTCACGACGATCAGAATCAGCCAGAGCAGATACGGGCGATACCAGGCGCCAGTGGCGTCGATCCACCAATCCATGATGGCCGGGGAAAACAGGTAAATCCCCACTACCAAAAGCAGGACCAAGCGATAGATGTACATCCCGGCCTCTCTTTTTTATGCGCGTGCCCGAAAACGTGCGGCGATGGTAACGGATGGGCGCGCCACTGCAAGTGCGATCACAATAGCTGTGCCTCGGGCAGGCTCAGTGTGCGCGGGATCAACGCGGCATCCCAGTGGGCAATGCCCCAGTTCAGCACTTCCCGTGGCGTGGCGTACGCCAGTTCGGTTCCCGGGTTCTGTCCCAGCGCGCGCAGCGCCCGCAGCAACAGGGGGGTTGCCTGATCCTCGGTCAACGGCGGCGAACGATAGGATTTACCGAGTTTATTGCCATCGGGCTGGGTAATCAGCGGGATATGCAGATAACGCGGCTGCGGCAGGCCGAGCAACTCTTGCAGGTAGAGCTGGCGGGGCGTGGAGTCCAGCAGGTCGGCACCTCGAACAATATCGGTGATGCCCTGCCAGGCATCGTCCAGGACCACGGCCAATTGATAGGCGTAGAGGCCATCGCGGCGGCGAATCACGAAGTCGCCGACTTCCCGGCCCAGATGCTGACGGTATTCGCCTTGCACCCGGTCGATGAAGTGGTACTCCAGCTCCGGAACACGCAGGCGGATGGCGGCATCGTCGGTGCCATGGCCGGCATTGCGGCACAGCCCCGGATAAATTCCGTGATAGGGCTCCAGCTGTTTGCGCGAACAGGTGCAGGCGTAAGCCAGGCCGTGATTGAACAGGCGATTGAGCACCTCGGCGTAGGCATCGTGCCGCTCGCTTTGACGAACCAGATCGCCATCCCACTCGAAGCCATAGCTTTCCAGAGCCTTGAGAATGGCCGCCTGGGCGCCGGGTTCCTCGCGGGGCGGATCAAGGTCTTCCATGCGCATCAGCCAGCGTCCGCCGACTGAGCGTGCGTCGAGGTACGAGGCCAGCGCGGCGACCAGCGAGCCGAAGTGCAGGTGGCCGCTGGGGGTGGGGGCGAAGCGCCCGATGTAGGGGGTGTTGGCGGTCATGGATGCATTTAAAGCCAAAAAAACATCAGAAACAAAAACGGAGCGTTCGCACGCTCCGTTCTTCGTTCAAGTCGCAAGTTATTTACCGACTTGCTTTTCCTTGATTTCCGCCAGGGTCTTGCAGTCGATGCACAGGTCGGCGGTAGGACGCGCTTCGAGGCGCTTGACGCCGATCTCGATGCCGCAGGATTCACACCAGCCGTACTCTTCGTCTTCGATCAGCTGAAGTGTCTTGTCGATCTTCTTGATCAACTTGCGTTCACGATCGCGGGCACGCAGTTCGAGGGCGAATTCCTCTTCCTGGCTGGCACGGTCTGCCGGATCAGGAAAGTTGGCCGCTTCGTCCTTCATGTGGTCCACGGTCTTGTCGACACCTTCCATCAGCTCTTTTTTCCACTGATTCAGGACCTTGGTGAAGTGCTTGCGCATGGGCTCGCCCATGTATTCTTCACCGGCTTTCTGAACATAGGGCTCGAAGCCGCTGATCGCCTGATTTTGCTGCTTTGCTTGGGTGGACATGAAATAGACCGCCTCTACTCTTGTAATCCATCTGCGCAGGATTGCTCCATCACCGGCACTTGCCGGCCCTGCGGCTGCAAGCGGGCGAACTTACCAGATCAACTCGGGCCGCGCTACTCCCGGATGTCGAGCTCGCGGCACATGCTGCTTGCAAATGATGACAAACCGTTGTCTGGTGGCTCTGGAACCCTGCTCAATTATTGATTTTAGTCAAACCTTGCGCGCGTGCTTGAGTCGTTTGTGATCGGGGTTACAAGGCCTCTGACCGCTTTAGGTTCTCGCTCGTTCCTGCGCTTGGGTAGAATCGGTTTTTTCTCCGTTGAAGGAAGGCCAATGGCTCAGCCCTACAGTGCCCGCAGTCGCGCGATCGAACCTTTCCATGTCATGGCGCTGTTGGCGCGGGCCAATGAATTGCAGGCAGCCGGCCACGATGTGATCCACCTGGAAATCGGCGAGCCGGACTTCACCACCGCCGAACCGATCATCCAGGCCGGCCAAGCTGCCCTGACGGCAGGGCGGACCCGCTACACCGCCGCGCGCGGCATCCCGGAGCTGCGTGAGGCCATTTCGGGCTTTTATCAGCAGCGTTACGGTTTGAACATCGACCCGCGGCGCATCCTCATCACGCCGGGCGGCTCCGGCGCGCTGCTGCTGGCCAGCGCTTTGCTGGTCGACCCCGGTAAACACTGGCTGCTGGCGGACCCGGGCTACCCGTGTAACCGGCATTTCCTGCGATTGGTCGAAGGCGCGGCACAGTTGGTGCCAGTCGGTCCGGATGTGCGTTATCAATTGACGCCTGGCCTGATCGAGCGTCATTGGGACCACGACAGCGTCGGTGCATTGGTCGCGTCGCCGGCCAATCCGACCGGCACGATCCTGACCCGCGACGAGCTGGCGAAGCTGTCTGTCGCGATCAAGGCACGCCACGGTCATCTGGTGGTCGACGAGATTTATCATGGCCTGACCTACGGCACCGATGCGGCCAGCGTGCTGGAAGTCGACGACAGTGCATTCGTTCTGAACAGTTTTTCGAAGTACTTCGGGATGACCGGTTGGCGGCTGGGATGGCTGGTGGCCCCCGACGCGGCCGTCGGTGAGCTGGAAAAGCTCGCCCAGAATCTCTACATCAGCGCTCCAAGCATGGCGCAGTACGCTGCACTGGCTTGTTTCGAACCGGCAACCATCAGCATTCTGGAAGAGCGCCGCGCAGAATTTGGCCGGCGTCGGGATTACCTGCTGCCGGCCTTGCGTGAATTGGGCTTCGGCATTGCCGTGGAGCCGGAAGGGGCTTTCTACTTGTACGCCGATATCAGCAAGTTCGGTGGCGATGCCTTCGCGTTCTGTAAACATTTTCTCGAAACCGAACATGTGGCATTCACCCCGGGGCTGGATTTCGGGCGTTATCAGGCCGGGCATCATGTGCGGTTCGCCTATACGCAAAATCTCGAGCGTTTGCAGGAGGCGGTCGAGCGAATTGCCCGTGGGTTGCGGAGCTGGCAAGGCTGATGCGTTTTCATCCTCCCCTTGAAGAAGGGCGCCTGATCCGACGTTACAAGCGTTTTCTTGCCGATATCGAAACCGTTGGCGGCGAATTGCTGACCATTCACTGCCCGAACACTGGCTCGATGCTCAATTGTCAGGTCGCAGGCGGGCAGGTCTGGTTCAGTCGCTCAAACGACCCGAAACGCAAGTTGCCCGGCACCTGGGAGGTCGGTGAAACTCCGCAAGGGCGGCTGTTTTGCGTGAACACCGCCCGCGCCAATGGTTTGATCGAAGAGGCGCTGCGAGCGGGCGTCATCACCGAACTGAACGGTTTTACCGGGCTCAAGCGCGAAGTGGCTTATGGTCAGGAAAACAGTCGTATCGATTTCCGCCTCGATTACCCCGAAGGGCCTGCCTACGTCGAAGTCAAAAGCGTGACCCTGGGCTTCGACGGTACGGCGGTGGCGGCGTTTCCCGATGCGGTCACCCAGCGTGGCGCCAAGCATCTGCGGGAGCTGGTGCATTTGGCCAGGGACGGTATTCGCGCGGTGCAGTTGTACTGTGTTTGCCTGACCGACATCGAGGCCGTGCGCCCGGCGCAGGAAATCGATGCGGCTTATGCTCAGGCCTTGCGTGAGGCTATCGCCTGCGGGGTCGAGGTATTGGCTTACGGTGTGCGGTTGAGCCACGAAGAAATGTTGGTCGACCGGCGTCTGGACGTGTTACCGGGTGGTTAAAGGCTGATCCAGATCCCCTGTTCATCCTCGCGGCAGGCCACGCCGGTCAAGGCTTGCCCCGCGCAAGGGCCGGCGACGCATTCACCGTCTTCGATCAGGAACAGTGCGCCATGGGTGGCGCACTGGATCAGGCTGTTGCTGGGGTCGAGAAACTGGTCGGGATGCCACTCAAGGGCAACGCCCCGGTGCGGGCAGCGATTGATGTAGACATAAACCTGCCCGCTACGGCGCACCGCAAAAAACTTTTGGCCGTCGATGTCGAACCCGCGGCTGCTGTCATTGACCAGCTCGGCACCTGCGCAAAGCAACTTCATGTCTGTCCTCGGTCCCGCTGCTCGTGACCGGATATGTCCAAGCTTGAGGGTTGAATGCTATCAAATGGCTGCCTCGCCCGTGGAATCCTTTGAAGGAAGCTGCGCCTGACCCTGTCGGTACTTTTCCTCAGGCAAAAAAAGACCCGGCAAGAGCCGGGTCAAATAACCGTGATTAGCCTGATGAGGAGATAATCCGAGAGTCCGAACCAAGGGCTTTTCAGAATATCGACCAGTCTCGCGACCAGTTGTGATAATAATATCGATTCTCATTACCAAGTCAATCGCTGTTTTTCGAATTCTTTGCGATTTTCCGGATTTGCGTCTGCAGGCCCCGTAATCATTGGGTTTCAGGTTGCAAAGCTTCAGAAATATTTGTCGGATCAAATCTTGTGGCGTGTAGAGATGGCTTCCAGTTGTTTGTTCAGCGCTTCCTTGCGCTCGGCAGGAATGTCGTTCCAGTGAACGTCCATCAGGGCGCCTTCAATTGCGTACAACAACACCTTGGACGCCCGAAAACCGCGCGTGCGCACGGCCCGATAAGCATCCACCGCCCCGAGGCGACGCAAGTCCGACGCGCTATGGATGCCCACGGCATGCAGCCATTGCGCTGACGTCTTGCCAAGATTCTTCAGGTGTTGCAGTTCATCATTCATCAAGCCTCCTTGCGATGGCCGAATGGAGAGCGTGGGCAATCTTCTGAGGAGTGTAGCCATCAGTAGGAAACGCGTGATTGTTTGCTCGTTTTCGACGCAAACGCTTCTAAGAAACGAGTATTGGCAGAGTGTGAAATGTCCGCGAACGCGGGAGGAAAAAGTGGGGAATAATCAGGAATTACGGGTGAGCAACCCTCAGTCCAGCGCAGCGAGGGGCGCTGGACGTGTCAGTCAGCGACGTGGTCAGCGAGTGCGATAACGCAATCGCGTGCCGAAGTTCATCGACATCAGGATTTCGTCAGCGCTGAGTTCCACGGGAAAGTAGGCTCCGGAGATTTGCGCGTGGGCCAGGCTCGCGCCTTCCAGGTTCGCTTTGCTGAAATCAATGCCGCGCAAGTCGGCGGAACGGAAGTAGGCGTTGCTGAAATCCACACCGTCGGCATTCAGTTCGCGCAGGTCCAGCCCTCGGAAATCTCCACCCGCCATGTCGATGGGGCCATCCTTGGGACGTTCACTGTTGAAGCCTCTGATGTCGTCTTTGTGCAGCAGGGCATAAAGCGGTGTGTCGAGAAGTTTCGGCTGGCTCATGTCGCATCACCTGATGGTTTTATGACGCCAGTATAGTGCCACTATTTGACAGTCGTGAAGCCAGTGCGGGCCTCACGACTGAAATAGTTTCTTACAGGCCTGGCAGGCGCTGGCGAATTTGCGCGACAACGGTATCGAGCGTCCCGCTTTCATTGGTCTGGACGCGCTTGCTGCAGAGGATTTCTGCGGGCGTCAGCGCTTCACGGCTGGCTTGCTGGGCTGCGATAACAGCCAGGGTGGCATCGGACGGGTCTTTCTTGTCTGCCTGACGCACGGCCAGCCAACTCTCGATCACGGCCTGTGGCGCATTGCAATCGAGGATCAGGAAGGGTGCGCCTGTGGCTTCGGCAACCTTCGCGGCACTCTCGCGCTGATCACGCTTGAGGTAAGTGGCGTCGACCACCACCGGGAAGCCCGCACGCAGGATGATGTCGGCGATTTCATGCAGGCGGGCATAGGTCGCCGCGCTGGCGTCGGCACTATAGATGCCGGCCTGTACGTCATTCTCGACGGTTTGCTCGCCAAACAGACGTTTGCGTTCGACATCGGAGCGCAGGCGAATCGCGCCCAGGGCTTCGACCAGACGCATGGCGACATGGCTCTTGCCGACGGCGGAAACACCGTGGGTAATGGCCATGAAACGCGAAGGAATGGTGCTGTAGCTTTCCGCCAGGTTGGCGTAGTTGCGGTACTGGCGCAGGGTTGTGGCGCGTTGCACCGCAGTGGCGTCGGCCGGCATGCTGAACAGGGCAACCTTGGCGCGAACCAGTGCGCGGTAGGCTTTATAGAAGTTCAGCAGTTCGAGGCCGCGATAGTCACCGGTCAGCTCCAGGTACTGGCTGATGAAGCGGCGCGCCAGGCACTTCAGGCCGCGATCTTCCAGGTCCATCGCCAGGAAGCCGGTGTCGGCATAAACGTCGGTAAAGCGAAACGGTTCGTTGAATTCGATGCAGTCGAAGATCACGACCTTGCCGTCGATCACGGTTGCGTTACCCAAGTGGATATCACCGTGGCATTCACGAATGAAGCCTTCGGCCTTGCGCTGGGCGAACAACGGTTTGAGGCGTTCGAAGCTGCTTTCGGCCCAGGCTTGCAGGGCGTCGAGTTGCAGCAGATCGGCTTTGTCGCTGAGGAACGGACGAATCTGTTCGAAGTTCTGCCGCACCGGCGCCATGACGCTGTCCGGGGTGCCAGCTTCGTGCCCGGCCGGCACTTTCGGTGCGCTGAGGTGGAAGCGGGCGATTTGCTCGGCCATCTCGTCGATGTGCGCGGTGGTCAGTTCGCCATTGGCTTGAAGGGTGCTGAGCAAGCCGTTTTGCGGGAACTGGCGCATCTTCAGTGCATATTCAATGGCCGGGCCTTCACCCCCCAGTTGCGGAGCCTCGGCACTGCCGGTGACGGGCAGCACTTCGAGGTACAAATCGTCGGTCAGACGCTGGTTCAGGCGCAGTTCTTCGGCGCAAAAGTGTTCGCGAGCCTCAAGGCTGGTGAAGTCGAGAAAGCCGAAATTGACCGGCTTCTTCACTTTATAGGCATAGGGACCAGTGAGCAGTACCCAGGAAATATGGGTCTCGATGACCTGGAATCCGTCTACAGGGTGCGGGTAGAGGGCAGGGTTTTGCAGGGCAGCGATCAGGGACTGGCTCACAGGCGATCCTTCAGAGTCTGGGAAATTCAAGGCCGTCATTATGGCTGCAAGTCCGCTTGACGCAAACCTCGGAGCGCTCCTGTTGAGGATGAATAAAGTGCGTATAATCCGCCGCCATGACTCGTACTCGAACTCCCCGCACCCCGAAAAAACCACCCTCCAGGGGCCTGCGCCCGTGGCTGGGCTGGGCCATTAAACTCAGTCTGGTCGCCCTTGTGGTGCTGGCCGGATTCGCCGTTTACCTTGATGCAATCGTCCAGGAGAAGTTCTCCGGCAAGCGCTGGACCATTCCGGCCAAGGTTTACGCGCGTCCGCTCGAGCTGTTTGTCGGACAAAAGCTGAGCAGGGATGATTTTCTGACCGAACTCGATGCCCTGGGCTATCGCCGTGAAAGCGTGGCCAATGGTCCGGGGGTGGCGTCGGTCAACGGCAATACCGTTGATCTGAATACCCGTGGCTTCCAGTTCTACGAAGGTATGGAACAAGCGCAACCGGTACGGGTGCGTTTCTCCGGCGATTACGTGGCTGAATTGTCGGGCGCCAAAGGTTCGACGCTTTCGGTGGTGCGTCTGGAACCACTGTTGATCGGTGGCTTGTACCCGAAAAACCTCGAAGACCGGATCCTGATCAAGATCGATCAGGTGCCGCCGTATTTGCTCGACACCCTGGTGGCGGTCGAGGATCGTGATTTTTACCATCACTTTGGCGTTTCGCCGAAGTCGATCGCCCGTGCTATCTGGGTCAACGGTTCGTCCGGTCGCATGCGTCAGGGTGGCAGTACCCTGACTCAGCAGTTGGTGAAAAACTTCTACCTGACCAACGAACGCAGCCTGAGCCGCAAACTCACCGAAGCGATGATGGCGCTGCTGCTTGAGGTGCATTACGACAAGCCCGAAATCCTTGAGGCTTACCTCAACGAAGTGTTCATCGGGCAGGACGGCCAGCGCGCGGTGCACGGTTTCGGTCTGGCCAGCCAGTTCTTTTTCAGCCAGCCGCTGGCCGAGCTCAAGCTACATCAAGTCGCACTGCTGGTGGGCATGGTCAAAGGGCCTTCTGCCTATAACCCGCGTCGTTATCCGGAGCGTGCCCTTGAACGGCGCAACCTGGTACTCGATGTGCTGCAAGAGCAGGGCGTCGCGACTGCCGAGCAGGTTGAGGCAGCGAAGAAAATGCCACTGGGCGTGACCAAGCGCGGCAGTCTGGCGGACAGCTCGTTCCCTGGCTTCCTCGATCTGGTCAAGCGTCAGTTGCGCCAAGACTATCGCGACGAAGACTTGACCGAAGAAGGTCTGCGCATCTTCACCAGTTTCGACCCGATCCTGCAGATGAAGGCTGAAGCGTCGGTCAACGACACCTTCAAGCGTCTGGCGGGGCGCAAGGGTTCCGATGACGTCGAAGCGGCAATGGTCGTGACCAACCCGGAGACCGGTGAGGTGCAGGCCATGATCGGCAGTCGCCAGGCCAGTTTTGCCGGGTTCAACCGGGCGCTGGACGCTGTGCGGCCAATCGGCTCGCTGATCAAGCCGGCGGTGTATCTGACTGCGCTGGAGAAACCAAGCCAGTACACATTGACCAGCTGGCTGTCGGACGAATCCTTCTCGGTCAAGGGGGCGGACGGTCAGGTCTGGAAGCCGCAGAACTACGATCGTCGCTCCCACGGTACGGTCTTCCTCTATCAAGGCCTGGCGCATTCCTACAACCTGTCGACCGCGCGGCTTGGTTTGGCGGTCGGTGTGCCGAACGTCCTGAAAACGGTGGAGCGCCTGGGGGTGTCTCGTGAGTTCCCGGCCTTCCCGTCGATGCTGCTCGGCGCGGGCGGCATGACGCCCATCGAAGTGGCAACCATGTACCAGACCCTCGCCAACGGCGGCTTCAATACGCCAATGCGCGGGATTCGAAGCGTGCTGACTGCCGAGGGCGAGCCGCTCAAGCGTTATCCGTTCCAGATTCAGCAACGTTTCGATCCTGCCTCCATTTACCTGATCCAGAGCGCCATGCAGCGGGTGATGCGTGAAGGCACCGGCAGCTCGGTTTACAGCGTGTTGCCAAGGACCCTGACCCTGGCGGGTAAAACCGGCACCAGTAACGACTCGCGGGACAGTTGGTTTGCCGGTTTCAGCCAGGACTTGCTGGCGGTGGTCTGGCTGGGTCGCGATGACAACGGCAAGACGCCATTCACCGGCGCCACCGGGGCCTTGCAGGTCTGGACCAGCTTCATGCGCAAGGCCGACCCGTTGCCGCTGGACATGCCGCAACCGGATAATATCGTTCAGGCCTGGGTTGACTCGCGAACCGGGCAAGGTTCTGACGCTGGTTGCCCTGGTGCCGTGCAGATGCCGTATATTCGCGGCAGCGAACCGCCTCCCGGCGCCGCTTGTGGTGGTGAAAACCCTGCTGAGTCGGTGATGGATTGGGTCAAGGGCTGGATGAATTAAGCAAAGAGGGTTTCAAGTGAACAAGTGGTTGATTCCAGCGATTGCCGCCGTAGCTTTGCTCAGCGGTTGCTCCACCGTACAACGCGGTTCGATTCCGGTCGTGGATTCCGGCACCGCCGTGTCCAATAGTGAGCGGATCTCGGCCAATGGCGGCTTCCGCCAGACGACCGTCAAGCGCCCTGCGCAAGGTCAGTCGCAGACCCAGGCGATACCGCAAGGTGACAGCGGCGTAGTGGTGATGGTGCCAGGCGCGGCAACGACTTCGACGCCGATCAGCACCACACCGATCACCCCGGGTCCGATCACGCCGGGGCCTATCGACACGTCGCCGGTCCAGTCGGCGCCGATCAATCAGGGCAGCTACAGCATGCCGTCGTCGCCAAGCGGGATTCCGTCGGCCAGTTCGGGCGGACTGTCTGCCGACGAGCAACTGGACGGCCCGGTATTGGCCTTGCTGACCACAGCTCAACAGCAACAGGCGGGCGGTGATCTCAACGGTGCCTCCTCCAGCCTCGAACGCGCCCAGCGTGTTGCGCCGCGTGAGCCGCAGGTGCTTTACCGTCTGGCGCAGGTGCGCATGGCTCAAGGTGACGCAGCTCAGGCCGAGCAGTTCGCTCGCCGTGGGCTGACCTTTGCCAATGGCCGTCCTGCCCTTCAGGCCAACCTGTGGGGCCTGATTTCCCAGGCGCGTGAAAAACAGGGTGACTCCCAGGGCGCGGCATTGGCACGTCAGAAGGCCAAGGTAACGCTGTGATGGATGCGCGCTTTCTGAAAATCGCCGATCAACTGTTGTTGATCGAACGCGAGTTGCGAGTGCAAGGGTGGTGGGATGAAGTTTCGCCATCTGTCGAAGCGCTTTCCAGTGTCGAGCCGTTTTCGGTCGATACACTGGATTTCGAGCAATGGCTGCAATGGATCTTCCTGCCGCGCATGAAGATGATCCTTGAGCAGGATTTACCGCTACCCAATGCTTCGGGCATTCAGGAAATGGCTGAAATGGTCTTTGCCGGACGCAATGTCCAGGGCAAGGATCGGGAGTTGCAGGTATTGCTCAAACAGTTTGATCAGTTGATCACAGCGTCTCGCTGAGCCAGAAGCTGCCAGCGTCCGCTGGCAGTTGTCCACAATCTCTCTCTATTTTGTCGGCCATTGCAAGGTAAGTGCATGCGCGTGCCAATTTTTTGCCAAAAGTTGCGCAATCGAAGCTAACACACGGTTGATTTAGAGGTTTTTTCTTGCGTTCTCATGCGCTTACTAGAATAAAGCACATAGACGACTTGACTTGCGAAGGGCGAAACAGAAGAATCCAAAGTCCGCTGTACAGGGACTGCCAGAAGCAGACCCTCTCGGCAGATCATGAGGCGCATATCCGCGTCGACCTGTTACACCCGCAACGCGTTACCTCGCGCTGGGTGGGAAAGGCCCGCAACACTTGGGACGATCCCAATACTTGCTCAGTCAGTGCTGACGTAGTCGGCGACCACCGTCGCTCATGCTCTGCCGAGAAGTAAACCTATTAAGACCCGTCCCATTTTTCGTGGGCGGTATTCTGGCGTTTTAGAGGTGAGCAACGTGGAGCTTTTATCTGGCGGTGAGATGCTCGTCCGCTTTTTGCGTGACGAAGGCGTCAAATATATCTACGGGTACCCGGGTGGTGCTCTTCTTCATGTCTACGATGCCCTGTTCAAAGAACCGGAAGTGACCCACATCCTGGTTCGTCACGAGCAAGCGGCTACCCATATGGCTGACGGCTACGCCCGTGCCACCGGTAAAGCCGGTGTGGTACTGGTGACTTCCGGGCCGGGTGCGACCAACGCCATCACCGGTATTGCCACGGCGTACATGGACTCCATTCCGATGGTGGTCATTTCCGGCCAGGTGCCGAGCAATATGGTTGGCACTGACGCATTCCAGGAAACCGACATGATCGGTATCTCCCGGCCGATCGTGAAACACAGCTTCATGATCAAGCACGCGTCGGAAATTCCGGAAGTCATGAAGAAAGCCTTCTACCTGGCGCAATCCGGTCGTCCTGGTCCGGTCGTTGTCGATATCCCGAAAGACATGACCAACCCGGCCGAGAAGTTCGAATACGTCTTCCCGAAAAAAGCCAAGCTGCGTTCCTACAGCCCAGCTGTTCGTGGTCACTCCGGTCAAATCCGCAAGGCGGCAGAAATGCTCCTGGCGGCCAAGCGCCCAGTCTTGTACTCGGGCGGCGGCGTGATCCTCGGCGGTGGTTCCGCACCACTGACCGAACTGGCGAAGATGCTCAACCTGCCAGTGACCAATACTCTGATGGGCCTTGGTGGCTACCCTGGCACCGATCGTCAGTTCATCGGCATGCTCGGCATGCACGGCAGCTACACCGCCAACCTGGCGATGCACCATGCTGACGTGATCCTCGCTGTCGGCGCGCGTTTCGACGACCGTGTCATCAACGGTGCCTCGAAATTCTGCCCGAATGCCAAGATCATTCACATCGACATCGACCCGGCTTCGATCTCCAAGACTATCAAGGCCGATGTGCCTATCGTTGGTCCGGTCGAGAGTGTCCTGACCGAAATGGTCGCGATCCTCAAGGAAATCGGCGAGACCCCGAACAAGGAGTCCGTTGCCAGCTGGTGGAAGCAGGTTGATGAGTGGCGTGGTGATCGCGGCCTGTTCCCTTATGACAAGGGTGACGGCAGCGTCATCAAGCCGCAGACCGTGATCGAAACCCTGTGCGAAGTGACCAGGGGGGATGCCTTTGTAGCTTCCGATGTGGGTCAGCATCAAATGTTCGCGGCGCAGTACTACAAGTTCAACAAGCCGAACCGCTGGATCAACTCTGGTGGTCTGGGCACGATGGGCTTCGGTTTTCCGGCAGCCATGGGCATCAAGTTGAGCTTTCCGGATGATGATGTCGTCTGCGTTACGGGCGAAGGCAGCATCCAGATGAACATTCAGGAACTGTCGACCTGCCTGCAATACGGTTTGCCGGTAAAAATCGTCATCCTGAACAACGGTGTGTTGGGCATGGTTCGCCAGTGGCAGGACATGAGCTATGGCAGCCGTCACTCTCATTCCTACATGGAATCGCTGCCTGATTTCGTCAAGCTGGCGGAGGCTTATGGTCACGTTGGTGTGCGCATCACCGATTCGAAAGATTTGAAGTCGAAGATGGAAGAAGCGTTCGCCATGAAAGATCGCCTGGTGGTGATCGATATTTCGGTCGATACCAGCGAGCACGTCTACCCGATGCAGATCAAAGACGGCTCCATGCGCGATATGTGGCTGAGCAAGACGGAGCGTACCTAATCATGCGGCACATTATTTCCCTGCTTCTGGAAAACGAACCCGGCGCTCTGTCTCGTGTAGTCGGCCTGTTCTCGCAGCGCAACTACAACATCGAAAGCCTGACCGTGGCCCCAACCGAAGACCCGACCCTGTCGCGTCTGACGCTGACCACCGT
>NZ_JBFULI010000074.1:0-24036 GCF_056400405.1 Pseudomonas sp. P5_B3
GAGGCTATCAAGGGCTGGATAGATAGCCATACAGATCTTGTAAATCGTTGGGGGAATATCAAGAACTATTGAGTTTGGTTTGTTTGCCACTGCCGCCCTTTGATTAATTAGAGAAGCCAGCAAACAACTGGTTCGATGGATTGCGAAATGACGATGGCCACAATTAATACTGACGAAGTGCTGGTAGATTGCCAGTCGGTTTGGAAAATCTTTGGTAAAAATGCACCGGCAGCCATGGACGCGGTTGTCCAGCAGGGTCTTTCAAAGACCCAGATCCTGCAAAACCATGGCTGTGTGGTCGGAGTTTCCGATGTCAGCCTCCAGGTTCGCCGGGGGGAAATCTTTTGCATCATGGGTTTGTCCGGCAGTGGCAAATCCACCCTTATACGGTTGTTGAACAAGCTGATCACCCCGAGCTCGGGGAAGGTGCTGGTCAAAGGCAAGGACGTTTCATCCTTGTCGCCGGCACAACTGCGAGAGGTGAGGGCGCGTCACATCGGTATGGTCTTTCAAAGCGTTGCCTTGTTGCCTAACCGTACGGTTCTTGAGAACACCGCGTTTGGCCTGGAAGTGCAGGGTGTGGGCAAGGCTGAACGTTACAAAGTGGCCGAGCAGGCGCTGGCGAAGGTTGGATTGAGCGAGTGGACTTCACGCTATCCGAGCGAGCTGTCCGGCGGCATGCAACAACGGGTCGGACTGGCGCGTGCACTCACCGCCGACCCGGAAATAATCTTGATGGATGAGCCGTTCAGCGCGCTTGATCCGCTGATTCGCCGACAGTTGCAGGATGAGTTCCGCCAGCTGACCAAGGAGCTGGGCAAGTCCGCGGTGTTTATTACCCACGACCTGGACGAGGCCATCCGCATCGGTGACCGTATTGCGATCATGAAGGATGGCGCCATCATTCAGGTTGGCACCGCCGAGGAAATCGTGCTCAACCCGGCTGACGACTACGTGGCGGAATTCGTCGCCGGCATTTCCCGATTGCATCTGGTCAAGGCTCACTCGGTCATGACGTCTGTCCAGGCCTACAAGGCTGCACAGCCGACTTGCGATATTTCCAGGCTCACCCAAACCTCGCTTGACGCCGATATCGATGAACTCATCAGCTTGACGATGAAGTCCAGGCGCGACGCGCTTGCCGTCGTCGATCACGGAACAGTGGTCGGGATCATTACGCCTCGTGATCTGCTGCGTGGCGTTCAAGGTATTCCCAACGAATTGGCGCCAGTACCAACCGCCGGTGCGATGGAGGCGTCCGCATGAGCACGCCGGATTTTTCCAGTCAGTTTGATACCGCCATTGATACAGGACTGGAATGGCTTTCGGACAATGGCGAGTTCGTGTTCGATGCCGTCAATGCGGTGCTGAAGGGCATTTATGAAGGCGTGCTGTGGTGTATCGCCTATCCACCGCACTACGTTGTAGCGATTGTCATGGCGTTGATTGGCTGGCGTCTGGCTGGCGTTCGCTTTGCAATTCTTGCAGGTTTGGCCTTGTTGTTTTGCGACGTCATCGGCTTGTGGCCAGAGACAGTCAGCACGCTTGCCCTGGTGCTCACTGCGACTGTCCTGGCACTGGTTGTCGCCATTCCGCTGGGGGTCATTGCCGGTCTGGCGCCGGCCTTTGATCGCGTGGTTGATCCTTGTCTGGATTTGATCCAGACGATGCCGCCCTACATCTACCTGCTGCCGGCCATTGCACTGCTCGGCTACGGCCCTGCCACGGCGCTGTTGGCGACTTTTATCGTCGCGCTTCCCCCTGCGCTACGACTGACCTCCCTGGGTATTCGCATGACACCCAAGGAGTTCATCGAGTTGGGAGATGCCAGCGGCGTGACTGGAATGAAGATGTTTTTCAAGATCCGCTTACCGTTCGCCATGCCCAGCATCATGGCCGGTATCAACCAAAGCCTGATGATGGCGTTCGGTATGGTCGTCATCGCCGGCATTGTGGGTTCGGGTGGTTTGGGCGAGGCGATTTACGGTTCCATCCGTACGTTGGATATCGCCAAGTCGATCAACGCGGCCATCGCTATCGTTATCCTGACCATGATCCTGGATCGTCTGGCGCAGAGTGCTGCACAGGCGCGGGTGAGGGCTTCCCAATGACAACGCACATTCAATTTTCTCCAGGCGATTACCTGGCTCCCGCCGTTGACTGGCTGAACACTAATTTACATGGATTGTTCAAAGGGATAAGTCAGGTCATTGAGGCGGTACTCGGTGCAGTGGAGGGGGCGCTGCTTGCTCCCCATCCGTACTTGTTCATCGGTATTGTCGTCGTTGCGGCCTTCTTTTTTGCCAATAAACGAGTCGCTGTTTTCGCTGCGCTGATGTTGGTTTTCTGTTTGTTCGCTGGCCTTTGGGGCGCGTCCATCCAGACGATTGCGCTCGTCAGCGTGTCGGTCCTGATCTCTGTTGCCATTGCCTTCCCGCTGGGGGTTCTGGCCGCCCGGGTGAAGCGTATAGATGAAGCGTTGCTGCCGATTCTGAACATCATGCAAACGGTGCCGCCCTGGGTATACCTGATCCCCGCAGTGATGCTGTTCAGCTTGGGACGGGTGCCCGCAATCATCGCAACGATTGTTTACGGCATCCCGCCGATGCTCAGATTGACGACCCTGGCCTTCAAGCAACTGCCCAAGGATCTCCTTGAGTTGGGCCAGGCATCCGGTGCTTCACCTAAAGACATTCTGTTCAAAATTGAACTGCCGACTGCTGCACCCACACTGTTGGTAGGCCTGAACCAATGCATCCTCATGTCGCTGGCGATGGTGGTGCTGGCAGGCTTGGTGGGGGCGGGCGGCCTGGGGGCTGAAGTTACCCGTGGCCTCTCCAGGATGGAGATGGGATCAGGCCTTCGAGCGGGCCTGGCCATTGTCGCTATTGCGCTGCTGTTGGATCGACTGTCACGGGGCGCGTTGCAGCGTCACTCCCCCAGCAAACTCCTTTGAAAGGGCATCAGTATGAGGCGCAGCTTTTTTTGCATTGATTCGCACGCGTGCGGCAACCCGGTTCGGGTTGTAGCGGGCGGAGCACCGCTGATGCCCTCCGTATCGATGGCGGAGCGACGCGATATTTTCGTGCGTGACCACGACTGGGTACGCACCGCATTGATGTTCGAGCCTCGGGGACACGACATCATGTCTGGCGTCATTATTTATCCATCGGTACGTGACGACTGCGACTTCGGTGCGTTGTTTATCGAAGTCAGTGGCTGCCTGCCGATGTGTGGAGCGGGCACCATCGGATTATCGACCGTGGTCATTGAAGAGGGCTTGGTGACACCTCGCGAGCCGGGAAAACTGGCGATTGAAACACCGGCGGGACGGGTCGATGCCGAATACACCCTGGGCGGCGAATTTGTTGAGTCGATTCGCTTGTTCAACGTAGCCAGCTACCTGCACAGCGCCGATGTGGTGGTGCAAGTACCTGGTATTGGTACGTTTACGGTGGACATCGCCTACGGCGGGAATTTCTATGCGGTGGTCGAACTACAGGAGTGCTGGACTGGATTCGAAGGGCAGACGACGGCTGACATCGTGGGGTTGAGCCAGAAGTTGCGCGCAGCGCTCTCTGCCATTTGTGACCCTGTGCATCCAGAGAACAGCAGAATCAGTGGTGTTCATCACATCATCTGGTGTGACAATCCACAGAGCAGAACCGTGCATGGCCGCTGTGCAGTGTTCTACGGTGATAAAGCTATTGATCGTTCTCCCGGCGGTACCGGTACCTCAGCTCGGATGGCTCAGCTTTTCGCAAAGGGGCAACTGAACGTCGGCGACGTTTATCGACTCGAAAGTCTGATCGGTACAATCTACGAAGGAAAAGTGGAGGCGTCGGTAAAGGTCGGAACCTTCGACGGCATGAATCCAAGTATCAGCGGCTGGGCTGAGGTGACAGGTCACAACACTATTTTTGTCGATGACAAAGACCCTCTGGCCCACGGGTTCCAGCTCGCATAAACAGTACGGTCACGGCGCCAGCGGTTGATTCTTCGCAAGCGCGGATTCAACCGTGGTTTGCACAAAGGCTGCATTCGTTAGAGTAAATAAGCGAGGCGTAAAGTGATCGAACGACGAGATTTCAGCGGGTGTATGAAAGGTAAAAACCTGCGCTATCTGGAAGAGAGTCGGAGCGAGCCGACGGCTCATGCCCGGGCAGGATTTTTACTGCTCGAACACTTCTCGTTGCCTGCATTTACGCAAGCGCTCGATACGATTGTCACCGCCAACCTTTTGCGTCCTGCGTTGTTCTCTTCACGAACCTTCGGGTTGCAGGACGGAGAGGTTACCAGCGACCTTGGCCTGATCATTCGACCGGATGCGCGTTTGGACGTGGCAGCACTCAAAGACCTGAATTTGCTGGTCATATGCGGCGGCTATCGCACTGAACTCAAAGTCAATCACGAGCTGATCAGCATCCTTAAAACGGCATCGGAACTGGGTATTACCCTGGCCGGGCTGTGGAATGGGGCGTGGTTTTTGGGCGTGTCAGGTTTGCTTGAGGGGTATCGTTGTGCGATTCATCCCGAACATCGACCTGCGCTCGCAGAAATTTCAAAAGTAACGCATGTCACCAGTGAAGCATTTGTCATGGATCGAGACCGGCTCACGGCTTCGAGTCCGGCGGGTGCTTATCATATGGCTCTCGAGTGGATCAAAGGGCTGCATGGCAAGGCGCTTGTCGAGGGCATCGAAGACATTCTGTCTTTCGAAGAGTCACGGTATCGGCGTATCAAACCGACACAAAACATCTCGTTGAGCGCCCCCCTCAAAGAGGTGGTCAAACTGATGGACGCCAACCTGGAAGAACCGTTGCAAATGGACCAACTGGCGGTCTATGCCGGACGTTCCCGTCGACAAATAGAGCGCTTGTTCAAAGAGCAACTGGGTACCACGCCGCAACGGTATTACCTGGAATTGCGCATTACCGAAGCACGGCGATTACTTCAGCACACAGAGCTGTCTCAGGTTGATGTGCTGGTCGCATGCGGCTTTGTTTCACCGAGCCATTTCAGCAAATGCTACAGCTCGTATTTTGGTTACCGGCCTTCGAAAGAAACACGGCTGGTGAAATAAAGAATGCCTGATCAATCCTCAGTGAGTGCTGGTCTTTAACCGCGACTGCGGGCTGCTGTAACGCTCCAAACCGGAGTCGCTGAAATTTTAAGGAGGAGGGCATGACCGAAGTGCGATTGAAGAGCGGTCAAACAGAAAACACGGCGTACTTGACTACGCCCACYGTCGCCGCTGGTCCTGGGGTCACAAGGCCCCAACTCGGGATTTTCCTATGCCTGCTTTCGATGCTTATCTTCGCGAGCCAGGACGGAATAACCAAGGTGCTGGTCAAAGACATCCCGGTTGCCCAGTTGGTCATGGTGCGTTATTGGGTGTTTGTCGTATTTGCCTTCGGATATGCCGCCTACCAAGGTAGGGTCAAGGAACAGTTTCGGAGCAAGCACCCTTGGCTCCAAATCATTCGAGCGCTGTTAGCCGTGGGTGAAATAGTACTGTTCGGAGTCGGGCTGCGCTATTTAGGCCTGGCTGAAATGCACGCTCTCTATGCGGTATTCCCTCTGATGACTCTGGCATTGGCAGGGGGGCTGCTAGGAGAGCTTGTCGGGCTACGACGCTGGATCGCGGCTGCCATAGGGTTCACCGGGACACTGATTATCCTGCGACCAGGCGCGGGCGTCTTTGAACTGGCAGCGCTGATTCCCCTGCTGTCTGCTTTGGGGTTTGCAGTATTCAATGTACTGACGCGCCGAATTAGCCAGCACGATTCCTTTGCGACGAACATGCTTTTTATGGCAAGTGTGGGTGCCCTGACGATCACATTTGTGGGGCTGCCCGCATGGGTTTCTCCAACTCCGGTCCAGGGCCTCTTGATGGGGATCCTGTCATTGACGGGAGTAGTCGCTCAGATTCTCCTCATTCAAGCACTGAAATACGCGACCGCTTCTACCCTGCAGCCTTTCAACTATGCGCTTCTGGTGTTCGCCACGTTGATTGGGGTGATCGTTTTTGCCGAGCGCCCTGATGCCTGGGTGGTTGTCGGCGCAGCGCTGGTGATTATCGGTGGGCTGTATGCGATTAAAGCGAAGGCGTGAACGTACCTGAGTGTATGAAGTAATCAATGTGTGGTGGGTTTCCTGGATGATCCATAAAAAAGGGCAGCTCAAAAACCTGTGGGAGCGAGCTTGCTCGCGATGGCGGATTGTCGGGCAAAGCAAGTGTTGACTGTGCCACCGTCATCGCGAACAGGTTCGCTCCCACAAGGATTGCGGCGTTCAACGCCTTGACTGATCGGCATTAAGCTCAAAGCTGCCCTTTTCCCAACCAACTCCTTAGGCGGCGCTAAACAGCTTGTGCGGATCCATGACGAATTTTTTCGGCACCCCGGCATCGAACTCGTGGTAACCGCGCGGCGCGTCGTCCAGGCTGATCACCTGTACGCCGACGACCTCGGCAATGTTGATCCGGTCCCACATGATCGCCTGCATCAGCTGACGGTTGTACTTCATCGTCGGGGTCTGGCCGGTGTGGAAGCTGTGGGACTTGGCCCAGCCGAGGCCGAAACGGATGTTCAGGCTGCCATGCTTGGCGGCTTTGTTGACCGCGCCCGGGTCTTCGGTGACATACAGACCGGGGATACCGATATTGCCGGCGACCCGCACCACGCCCATCAGCGCGTTGAGCACGTCGGCCGGGGCCTCGTGCTGCGCGCCGTCATGGCCGTGGCCACGGGCTTCGAAGCCGACCGCATCGACCGCACAATCGACTTCCGGCTCACCGAGCAGGTCGGCGATTTGCTCGTGCAACGGAGTGTCCTGGGTCAGGTCGGCGATCTCGAAGCCCTGGGCCTTGGCATGCGCCAGACGCAGCGGATTCACGTCGCCGACGATCACCACCGCCGCACCCAGCAAACGGGCGGAGGCGGCAGCAGCCAGGCCGACGGGACCGGCACCGGCGATATACACCGTGCTGCCAGGGCCGACACCGGCGGTCACCGCGCCGTGGTAGCCGGTCGGCAGGATATCGGAGAGGCAGGTCAGGTCGCGGATTTTCTCCATGGCCTTGTCGCGGTCGGGCAGCTTCAGCAGGTTGAAGTCGGCATAAGGCACCAGCACGTATTCGGCCTGGCCGCCAACCCAGTCGCCCATGTCAACATAGCCATAGGCACCGCCGGGGCGCGCCGGGTTGACCGTCAGGCAGACGCCGGTGTG
Organism: Pseudomonas sp. P5_B3; assembly: GCF_056400405.1. Classification (NCBI taxonomy): domain Bacteria; kingdom Pseudomonadati; phylum Pseudomonadota; class Gammaproteobacteria; order Pseudomonadales; family Pseudomonadaceae; genus Pseudomonas; species Pseudomonas sp. P5_B3. Next base: position 7,231 of record NZ_JBFULI010000074.1, read on the forward strand.
CTGTTCCTTGCAACTGCGACAACGGCCGCAGGCGACGTTGAACGGCACCGAGACCAGGTCACCGATCTGCACGTTTTCCACATCACGGCCTTTCTCGATCACCTCACCAGTAATCTCATGGCCAAGCACCAGCCCGACCTGGGCCGTGGTCCGGCCACGCACCATATGCTGGTCGGAGCCGCAGATATTGGTCGAAACCACGCGCAGGATCACGCCATGGTCAATGCGCTTGCCGCGTGGGTCTTCCATTTTCGGATAGGGGATGGTCTGCACCTCGACCTTGCCTGCGCCGAGATACACGACACCACGATTACCAGACATGTTTTCACCTCGCTTTTGTTGTTGTGAGAACACGGCCCTTGTACTGCGAAGGGGCGCGCGGCCTTACAGTGCGGCGGTATATGTCTTGCGTTTGCGTGTGAGTGCAGAATTGGTTGGAAGTCGCCTTCCAACCACGTGTTATTAGCAGTCATCGTATCGATCCTACGCCTGGTATCAACACCCGGCGAGAGCATTTAGCACCCACTCACCACCTGTTTCCAGGCATGCTCCGAATAATCGCCCAGCGTCGGTTCCGATGCTTACTGGAGGTATGCATCTCTACGAATGTCTCGAAAATGTACGCCCATGTACATGCCGTGTACGTGACAGATCGTGGGGTGTACAGTGGGGAAGAATTTTCAGATTAAAGGTGCAACCCGGATGTCACAGACAGGAAGGGCGAAAACCAAAGCGCAAGACGCAGGCTGGCGAGRCTCCGTCGATGTCTGGCTGGACGCCGCCTACGAAGCTCTTAAAGAGTCGGGGGTGGATGCTGTGCGGGTGATGCCGCTGGCCAAACGCTTGAATTTATCTCGTACCAGCTTCTATTGGTTCTATGAAGATCGGGAACAGCTGCTCGCGGCACTTCTGGCTCGATGGCGGGACAAGAACACCGGCGGTATGGTCAGCCAATGCGAGAGTTACGCAGAAAGTATTTCCGAAGCGATTCTCAACGTCTTCGAATGCTGGGTGAACCCTGAACTGTTCGACTCGCAGTTCGAATTTGCCGTGCGCAGTTGGGCGCTGCAATCGGACGAGGTCAAAGCTGAAATCGCTTTAGCCGACGAGGCGCGGATGAATGCCCTGGCCGCGATGTTCCGACGGTTTGGCTACGACGCCGAGGGGGCCGATGTTCGGGCCAGGACCATCTACCTCACGCAGATCGGCTACATCTCCATGAAAACCAATGAAGATATTGTCGTTCGATTTCGACGGATTCCTCAGTACGTGAGCGTGTTCACCGGCAAAGTACCGAAGCGGCGCGAGCTGGACCGCTTTTATGGAAAATTTGGCTACGCGGAAAAAGAACCCGGCGTTTTCGTACCCTTGGCAGAAACATTCGAGGAGTCCCCTGCCGATGGAGAATAGAACTCTGGGCATCATTGGGGGCACCGGCTGGCTCGGGCGTGCAATTGCCGAGGCGCTCCTTGATAGCGGTTTCATCAAGCCTGACCATTTGTTGATCTCGAACCGCTCAGGCGTCAGTACCTTCGAGCCAGCCGTGGAACTGTTGGCCGACAACCAGCAGTTGGTGGACCTCAGCGATATTGTCGTGCTGTCCATCCGACCGGAGCAGTTTCGTGAACTGCAGATCAACGCCCGCGGCAAGCTGGTGATTTCCTTGATGGCCGGAGTTCCGGCGGCAGCCATCAGCGCGGCCACCGGTGCGGATGTAGTGGTGCGGGCCATGCCGAATGCGGCCGTGGAAATCAGGCTGTCGTTTACGCCCTGGTACTGTGCCGGAAACCTTGTTGAACGCGACCGCAAGTGGGTGCAGCGACTGTTCGAGTGCGTAGGTTCGGCGGACGAAGTGCCTGATGAAGACTGCATTGATTACCTAAGTGCGTTGTCGGGGACCGGGCCGGCTTTCCCGGCAATGTTGCAAATGGCACTGATCAATCAGGCGGTGGCTGCGGGAATTCCCCTTGCCATTGCGCAGCGCGCTGCACAAGGCGTGGTGGTGGGGGGCGGCCAGATGCTTGCCAGTCGCGATCCGCAGCAAATGATTGAGTCGTTGATGGCTTACCGTGGCGTGACGGCAGCAGCGCTGCAGTCGATGGTCGATCAAAACATCGAGTCCATTGTCGGGCGGGCAGTGAAGGCAGGCGCTGAGGTTGCGCGGCGGGGAATGTAGCCAGGGCAGGGGATATACAGTGAAGGCCCGCTGAAGGGCCTTCACTGCATGTAGATCAGGATTCAGATTTCTTTCACCAGGCGTAAAGCGTCGTAGATGGCCGCGTGGGTGTTGCGAGCAGACACGGCGTCGCCGATCCGGAACAGCTGGAAGCGTCCTTCGGGATTGGTGACGATGTTCTGTGCCGTGCCAGCGATCAGGTCATGCTGCTCTACCGCGCCGCCATTGGTGGAGAGAGGACGCAGGTCGAAGTACAAGTCGTCCAGGGGAAGGGTGCCGTGGTTGACGACCACCTGATCGACCACGCGCTGCTTGTGAACCTGTCCGTAATCGCTGCCAAAGGTTGCAACGAGCCCGCCATCACGTTTTTCCACTGTATCGACCCGGTAGGTCACGGTGAAGGTGACGTCCAGGTCCTGCAGGCTGCGCATGTAGGGCACCAGGTTCATGGCCATGACTTCAGGTGCAAACGAGCGGTCAGGGGTGACGATTTCGACTCTCGCACCGCTTTGCGCGATGACCTCGGCAGCCTGCAGGGCAGCATGATCCCCCGCATCGTCGAAGATCAGTACGTTGCGACCGGGCTTGATGTCGCCGGAAATGATGTCCCAGGTTGAAACCACCAGTTCGTTGCCTTCGCGGAGCACCTCGGTATCCGGCAGGCCGCCGGTCGCAACGATAACCACGTCTGGCTCGAAGGCTTGCACAGTGTCGGCTTCGGCCCAGGTATTGAAGTGAAACTTCACCCCCAGCCGTTCGCATTGCGCCATTCGCCAATCTATGATGCTGATCATCTCGCGACGACGCTCGCTCAGCGCAGTCAGACGAATCTGCCCACCGGGTTGGTCAGCCGCTTCAAGCACCGTCACGTCATGGCCGCGCTCACCGGCGACCCGCGCCGCTTCCAGCCCGGCAGGGCCGGTACCGACCACCAGCACCTTGCGCTTGACGGCGGCTTTGGGAATGTCATGCGGCATGGTGGTTTCCCGCCCCGTCGCTGCGTTGTGGATGCAGTAGGCCGCGCCACCCTGGTAGATGCGATCCAGGCAATAGTTGGCGCCCACGCACGGGCGAATGTCTTCTTCGCGCTTCTCGATGATTTTGCGCACGATGTGCGGATCGGTCATGTGCGCGCGGGTCATGCCCACCATGTCCACTTTGCCCGAGGCGATCGCGTAGCGCGCGGTGGCGACATCGGGAATCTTCGCAGCGTGGAAGGTTGGAAAGCCTGTCGACGAGCGGATCTCGCCAGCGAAGTCGAGATGGGGCGAGTTGCGCATACCTTGAATCGGGATGACATCGGTCAGCCCTGCATCCGTATCGATGTGACCGCGCACGACGTTCAGGAAGTCGACCAGTCCGCTGTCCTTGAGCATGTGAGAAACCTGCATGCCCTCACTGGCAGTGAAGCCGCCGGGTAATTCTTCATCACCGGTGTAACGAACTCCCAGCAGAAAATCTTCACCTACCCGCTGGCGGATGCCACGCAGGATGTCGAAGGTAAAGCGCATGCGGTTTTCCAGCGAGCCACCGTAAGGGCCGTCGAGGTCATTGGTCAACGGCGACCAGAACTGATCCATCAAATGCCCGTAGGCCTGAAGCTCCAGACCATCGAGACCCGCCGCCTTCATGCGCTCCGCGGCGTCTACATAGTCCTTGATGATCCGCTCGATGTCCCATTCCTCCATTTTCTTCGGGAAAGAGCGGTGCGATGCCTCGCGGCGGTGTGACGGCGACACCACCGGCAACCAATCGGCCTTGTCCCAGCGGGTACGGCGGCCCAGGTGGGTCAATTGGATCATCACTGCCGCGCCATGTTCGTGGCATTCATCGGTCAGGTCCTTCAACCATCCGACCACTTCGTCCTTGTAGGCCAGCACATTGTTGAACACCGGCGGGCTGTCTCGGGATACGGCAGCGGAACCGGCGGTCATGGTCAGGGCGACACCGGCTTTGGCGCGCTCCACGTGGTAGGCGCGATAGAGATCCTTGGGCATGCCGTCCACAGGGTAGGCCGGTTCATGGGAGGTGGTCATGATCCGGTTTCTGAGGGTCAGATTCTTGATTTTATAGGGTTGCAGCAAGGGATCGCTGGACATCGTGGTGCGCTCCAAAGTGGGCTTGATCAGTCTCGGTGACTTGAAATTAGGATAAATGTACACCTGTGTCAATGTCTGATGACACAGGTGTACATTTTGCTTGCGTGCCAAAAAAACCAGGATTAACATCCGCCCAAACAAGGACGAATGTGGCTCGTCCGCGTCCGTCATCCATTTAGAAAGGAGAGAAGCGTGACTGAGTTATTTGATATTCGTTTGGCCAGCAAACAAACTGCCTTCACTGAAATACCGGTCATAGATATTTCGCCACTCATAAACGGCGAAAATCCGCTGCGGGTGGCAAGCCAGATAGGCGAAGCGTGCGAAAAGGTGGGTTTTTTTTATATAAAAAACCATGGCGTTTCGCAGCAACTGATAGACGAGATGTACAGGCTCACCAAACTTTTTTTCAAGCTTCCATCCGAAGAGAAGAACACACTTAACATCGTGAACTCCGGGCTTACGCTACGTGGTTACATCCCGATGTATGCGGAAAACGTAGATCCTGCTAATACGCGCGACTTCAAAGAGTGCTTTGATTACGGCGCCCATTACGACGAAGTTTCTCCGTTTTTTGGCCCTAATCAAATGCCGTCCGGACTGCCGCAATTCGAAACGGTTGCCGAGGCTTATCATTCCTCTGTATTGGCGCTCTCGCGAATGCTTATTGGCGGGATCGCGCTGAGTTTGGGTTTACCACAAGATTACTTTGAACATCTTCAGCGTAAGCCCATCACGATTCAGCGGATTTTGCGTTACCCGCCCCAGATCGGAAGGGTTTCCCAAGAGGAGATCGGTATTGGGGCACACACGGACTATGGTTTCTTGACGGTCCTATCCCAAGATGCAGTTGGCGGTTTGCAAGTCAGGAACCGTGCAGGGGAGTGGGTTACTGCCCCACCAGTTGAAGGCACTTTTATCGTCAACATTGGTGATCTGGTTCAAACCCTCACCAACGATCGCTACACCTCGACAATGCATCGCGTCATAAATACTAGCGGTCTAGAGCGCTATTCAATACCTTTCTTTATTGATTTGGATTTCGATGCGGTTGTTGAGCCCGTGCCAACCTGCGTGAGTGAGGCTCTACCCGCAAAGTATGAAGCGTACACTTGTGGCAAACACAAATTTAAGCGTTTCGTTGATAGCTATGCGCATCTGAAAGGCGAATAGGGAGTTTTCAATGTGCATCCTATACATGGCCGACCCCGCCGATGCGCAGAAATGGCGAGCTTGCCTGTCAACGCTCGCCCCTCAACTAGAGTTCCGCCAATGGCCTGATATCGGTAACCCGGCAGAGGTGCACTACATCCTGGCTTGGGAGCCTCTTGCCGACATTGCGGAGCAGTTTGGTAATCTTCGACTCCTCTACGCTGCCGGGGCCGGAGTTGACCAGTTCGATCTGGCCCGTTTGCCTGCTCACGTGTCGCTAATCAGGCTGGTAGAAAGCTCGATGGCTGACATCATGGCCGAGTATGTTCTGTTTGGTGTTCTTGCCTTGCATCGAGACATCCTCGCTTACCAAGAGGATCAGCGCAGTGGTCGCTGGCATCCTCGACCAATCGTGCACGCTTCACAGCGGCGTGTTGGTGTCATGGGGGTTGGCAATCTCGGACGTGCCGCGCTTGATCGCCTTCAGCCATTGGGATTTCAGCTCAGTGGCTGGAATCGTTCTTTGAAGGAGGTGCCAGGTGGTCGCTGTTACGTCGGCCCGGACGAACTGGAGGCGTTTTTAGGGCAGTGCGACATCCTTGTGAACATGTTGCCACTGACTCCCGAAACAGACGGGATACTCAATGCGGCGAAGCTCGATTGTCTACCTCATGGAGCTGGACTGATTAACGTGGGACGCGGCGCCCACGTTATAGAAAAGGCTTTGCTTTGTGCATTGGATGAAGGCCGTCTGGGAGGTGCCGTACTGGATGTACTGGTACAAGAGCCTCCCTCTCAAGACAACCCACTCTGGAAACACCCTCGAGTGCTCCTGACTCCTCATATTGCAAGCGATGTGCAGATTGAAGGTGGTGTGGCGGTGATTGTTGAGAATCTGCGAAGAGAGGGTGAGGGAATGCCTCTGTTGAATGTGGTTGACCGGTCTAAAGGCTATTAGATTTTCCGCCTGCGACAGCACCATGCTGATAGCGGCCTGACTGGCGCAGGCCAAATCTGCCAACGTTTGTTCTAAAGGAAATTTTGAGCGTCGTGATCAATGGCGCCTTTTCCTGCGGCGAGGGTAGGGGAGAGAGTTGCAGGTGTTGGCGATAACGCACGAGATAGCGCTCAATATATTCATCCCGGACACTGATCTGACCAGTCTCTTTGCGCACCCGATATGCGTTTGTAGGAAAACCCGGAGAGGTGACAACTGATACCGGAGGATACAGTTATCCAGTTCGGGCCTTGAATCAACCAGAATACAATGGCCACCCCACTGTCGCGATGCATTCGCGGTCATCGGGTGTCGTCCTCAATCACAACCGACGCTCCCATGACCAACTGTACCCAATGTTTCTCCCGTTGACTGCGCCTATCGGCCCCAAACAGATGCCTTTGATCACAGGAAAATACAAAAAAAGTCGAGTATTTCAATACAAGGAAACGATAAATATGCGAAATACAGCTGAAATAACTGACACGGAGCACCGCTATGACACGATCAGTCGCGGTTTGCACTGGGCGATGACTGCAGCTTTTGCCTGGATATATTGCTCAGCCGGCGCGCACTATCTTTTTGCTGAGTCTGCGTTTGAAAAGTTTATGTGGCCGACTCACAAGCCGGTCGGTCTGTTACTGATGATACTGCTTCTGCTGCGTGCAGGTTGGAGCCTATTGAACAGACACGCCCGTCCACCGAGCTTGAACATTGGCGCTCGTTTGGGGCATCTGCTGCTCTACGGCTTCATGTTCTTGATTCCCTTCCTGGGGCTTCTCCGTCAATACGGATCAGGCCGGGCGTTCTCGGCGTTTGGCCTAACGGTGATGGATGGATTTAACGGGGAGAAGATTCAATGGATGATTGACTTGGGAAGCAACTTCCACAGTTTGCTGGGTTGGACAATGTTGATCTTGATCACGGGGCACGTCGGTGCCGTTATCCTGCACTGTGCCAAAGGACATCCAGAGGTTTTGCGACGTATGGCTGGAAGTGGTGGTAAAGCCTGATAGGCACGGCGACAGTGGACCACCATCCAGGGCACCCGCAGGGCTGAGGAGATGCTGATTCAGCTGGCAGCTTGACCGGTCATGATGTCATTCCTTGTTTTTAGCGCATGTTGCTTACAAAGCTGTTTTTACAAGTCGTCCAGTGCCAGATACTTTTCAGTTTGAATTATCAGCTCGCGCTCCGAAAAACTCGTTAATTCAGCCGACATTGCATGGCTATCCCCTGAGCGTTTGAGTTCAACCAGGGTTTTTTTCATAGCATGGATGGCTGCCCGTTGCAGATCCGATGGCACGATGACAAGTTGATAACCAAGTTCTGCAAGTGTTTGTAGAGAAACGAGTGGGGTTTTTCCGCCATAGAACATGTTCATGAGTTTTGGCCCAGGAATCCGTTGGGCAATAATCTGAATTTGCTCCAGCGTCTCCGGCGCTTCTACAAAAATCATGTCGGCACCCGCATCAACGTAACGTTGTGCTCTAACAAGCGCTGCTTCGAAACCTTCAATTGCTATCGCGTCAGTGCGAGCGATAACTAGGCAATTAGTGTCATGCAAGCTAGCACGCGCCACTTTTATCTTCTGGCACATCTCTTCGGTATCAATAAGCGACTTGTTATCCAAGTGCCCGCATCGCTTAGGGAATGTTTGATCTTCCAGATGGAAGCCGGCTACACCGATGCGTTCCAGTGCCCTCACGGTGCGTTGCACGTTGGCAGTACCACCAAATCCAGTGTCAGCGTCTGCGATAACGGGAATATCGCTGGCTTCTACAATTTTCTCAATCCGCTCGATAACTTCAGTAAAGCTCAGTAAGCCGATATCTGGATACCCAGCAGATCTAGCGATAGCGCCACCACTTGCATACACAGCGTCAAAACCAGCCAGGCTGACTAGTCTTGACGACAGGCCGTCATAGGCACCAGGAGCCATAATGGTTTTTCCTGAACTCAATAGATCACGTAGAGCTTGAGAGCTTTTCAATTGTAAACCTCGCTTTAAATAGTTAATTCCAGGCAAGCGCGCCTGATGTATTTTTAATTGCCGCCAAGATAGGCTCGATACATGAGAGTAATGCCGCTAGCCAATATGATGATATTTATTAGCTTCGTGAACGTATTGCGAGACATTTTAAATGAGATGTGATCACCAGCCCAAAGGCCTAACATTAAAGCTGGCAATAAGTAGATCGCAGTCACAACTAACGCAAGGTCGGCGTATGCTCCCGCTATGGTGAGCATGGAAATGCGTACGAGCGTGCTAATTCCTATCAATGTACTTTGAGTGGAACTTGCTTTCTCTTTGGTGTTTATCCTGCCGTTCAAATATATTGCGTACAGGAAGCCACCGCTACCAAAAAGGGCGCCAAACAGGCCGCCGCCCATACCCAAGGGCATTGCCCAAGCCGCAGATATGTAACTAGTTCGTACAGGCTTTGTAAGCATATACAACGCGTACAAGGTTACGAAACACCCCATCGCGAGMATTAAAACGTCAGATTTAGTTTTTAGGAGCACCGCTATGCCAGCCATGCTACCAATGGCCATGAATGGCAGCAGCCTAGCGAGTTCAATGCGCACCACATGCTGATGAGAACGCGCCAGTTTTCCAAATGCAGCCACGCAGTCAAGGAGCACCAGTAAAGGGATCACTTGCGACAGAGGCATGTAATTCACTAACACAGGCCCCGCTACCAGTGCCGTTCCAAAACCTGCAATAGAAAAAATTATGTATGCCAAGCTGATGGTAACGAACATTACTACCAAGGTCGTATTGTCGAAAGGGGCGTGGAGAAAAGCATCTGGCATTGTCGGCATTTCCGTTACATGTTGTTTCATTACCCTACCCAACATGGCAAAAAACCACTAATATGGAAATGACATCTTACTGATCACATTTTGGCATAGCTGTTATGATATCAATGAAGCAGTTGCGATATTTTGTAGAAATCGCGGAACATGGAAGCTTCAGTGTCGCAGCGCAAAGATTGTTTATTGCTCAATCAGCGCTAAGTCGACAAGTGAAGGAGCTAGAAAGTAACCTTGGTACGCTTTTGTTCGAGCGCACCGCAAGACAGCCCCATCTAACACATGCTGGGTTAGCCTTCTTACCTAGGGCCAAATCAATTTTAACTGACGTCGATAGCGCAGCTCGACTGGCTATTTCGGTAGGCAACGGTCAAAGTGGTACTATTCGACTTGGTCATGCCAGCACTGTTCCGCTTATAGGAAATTTAAAAGATGTGCTCGGGCTTTATCTTGAGGGCATGTCCGATGTTCATATTGAAGTGTCGGAGGAGTCTTCAGAAACACAGCTGATTAATTTAGTTGACAATCGCATTGATGCTGGATTGTTTCGATTGCCGGTTTTGCATCAATTAAATGACATTAAGCTTCTTACCCTGTTTCGTGAGAAAGTTGTCGTCGCAGTTGGGCCTAGCCACCATCTGGCATCAAGAAAATCCATATCACTTACCGAGTTGCGAGACGAGTCATTCGTCTCGATAGCACATCCAAAACGCGGTGGGCTTAGTTATCTTTCATTTGAGCTTTGCGCTCGTGCAGGATTTGCGCCGAAGTCAGCGCAGGTTTATTCGTTAAAAAGTACGCAATCATTGCTTATCCAAGCAGGATTCGGCATAGCTCTACTTCCCGTTTCGATGGTTGATGCTTCTTCCTTGCATGCCATTGATATCACAGATGAGGGTTGTGAAAGTGAGGTCGTTCTTGCCCATCACGAACGCGATTCCACTCTGGTCGCGGCTTTCGTTGAGCACTTTCGAGATGCATTTTCCGTCGTTTGAAGTTCAGCGTTATAGCACGGTAGAGAGTCGAAAATAATCGATGTCTATCCCTCGGTGATAGGTACCGTGCCAAACCAAACCAAACCAAACCAAACCAAACCAAGCCAGCGACTCTACCGTTTGCTTAAGTCTTTTCGGTCGATTGTCATATAAACCTGCATGCCATTTCCTGGCATTGAAATGTGGCAAGCCTCCGAGAAGGGAAGGGCACGCAGCAAATCTAGCATCGCGCTCAAGCTGTCTTGCATCATAGTCGCCCCATGACACCCAAGCCGCGTCTTTGAGTTTCGTATGCCTCGCAATGGCCATGTACATGACCACACAGATAGCCGCCACCTTTCACACGGCTTCCACTCGCTAAAAGGTAAGGCAGGATCACTAACAAATCGTGGGCAAGCCTTAGAGCCGATCCAGGTTTCCGGGGGATCAAGGCGGAAATGGATATATTCGATAAATTGCCGGTCAGTCCACCTGAGAAGCGAAATGCCTTTCAGGAAACTCCAGTTCATCATCAATTCCAGGCTATGGGTCGCTACGTTGAAATCCGTCCGACCTAAGCGCCACGAAGGCGCTATCGATCGGAGATACCATGCGCAGAGTTCAGCATTAATGAACGGTTTGCATGCCGGGTCAATGGTTCTCAGATAGTCACGGGCGTAGCGGTTTTCGGGGAAAGCATCACTGTAGGGATTCCAGTGCTGGTATGGTGGAAAAATTGGGTTCCTCGGATTTCGGAGAATTACTTCCGGGTACTTTGTGACCGTCCGCCAATAACCGGAATCCCTTAACTCATTGATTAATTAGCGTTTCCGATTATCTTTTAGCAGTTTACCGGAAAATCAACAGAATATTCAGGCGTTTTTCCGAGTATTAAGTATGCATACCGCGCCAACCATTAAGCCACTATTGAATAGAAAAGCGACACAGCATATTTCCCCACCCCCATGTGAAGAGGTGGATCAGGCACACACAAAAGCGCCATCAGTGACCTCCAAAAAATGCACGACGTCCGGATCTTGTTACTCACCKAGAGCTTCAAAAAACTACTGGGAAAAAGGTGGTTGGATTCTGTCGACGTGTGGGACGCGGATTTGGGCGATATATGTGCGAGAGATGCTGAGCTGGATAGAGATTGTGTCGCAGGGTTATTCGCCCAACATCTATCGCGTCGGTGGAAGGATCAATTGACTAGATAGCGTCAGAAATAGGCCAATGAAGAGATTAAAATCTAACGTTCGTATTGAACGGATAGAACTGCCTCAAGAAGCCAAGTTGATAGCCGATGTTTGTTGCTAGACTTTAACATCGGAATCTATCAATGGCTGATTCGACATGGTTGTAGGGGCATCGTCGCTCCTGCAAATACTGAATAAGGGTTCCTCAGCTTTTGTTGAGATTGAGAGGTTATATTGTTTGATTTGATTTTGAACCAATCTCATCGCTTGATTGGGTGAGAATTTCCAAGGGCTTAGCAACGGGCTAAGGTATTCGGGTGGGATATCTAATAATGCATCTAGGAAGTAATCCGAACCAATTGATAAATTTATTTTCAACGCACTGTACTTTTTATGATCTATCACCATTTGTTTTGGTTGGTAAGGATCCCAAGGAGAGCACCTGAAAAAATGGCTGTAGCCGATAGGATTTTCCATCCATGTGTCAAGGACTTTTAGGTTTTCACGAATATGAATTTTTAGCAAATTGGTTGATTGCCTGTTGGGCCTGCTGTTAAGCAGGCTATAAGCAATTACGGTTTTTTTTATGGTTGCGTAGAGAATATACACTTCTGCACATGGAATGCCGAAGTTATCTGTAATGACAAGGCCGAGATTTAAATACTGAAGATCTATCTTATAAAAATTCTCAGCCATTTTTGAATCCATCGATAAAGTTTAGATACTGGCTAGCGGGGATAAATGGTATTAGGTCTATCAGGCGACGTAAAATGCCAGGGCGCTCTAAGTCGACAAAAACATTACTGTGCTTACCTATGTCGTATGCGGACCATCCATATAACAATCCAAACTCATTCGAAATAAATGTTAATATTTGCAAATCACGCTCTGAATAAAATCCGATAATGCACCCTGTTAATATTAGCGCGCACATCCGTTCGAACGCCGAGCATGAAAATGGACCTATCATCATTAATGCGCGACCTCCAAAATATTTAAATGCACCGCGCTGGGGTGATGATCGCGAAAGAGTTCTGCAAGCGAGCCCTCTCGGTTCTCCAGCGCAAAGAAATAATTCGATCAAAAGTTTTAGTGCCTTTTGAGTCTTATGATCAGTAAACGTTGTTGAGATTTCCAGGTTATTTATAAATTTCTGAAACTTAAGCGCAAGCAAAACAACTATTTGAAGATTTGGCTCATCTAGCCTGCACTTGTGAGTTTGAGTAAGGCCGCGGGATAAAACATGGATGTGATAGCGGTCTCCATATGGTAGCTCGTTTAACAAGCACTTATGGATGTCACAAATAGGGTTGGCGAGATATCTCCATCTTTTTTTGTAAACAAGACATTGTTGATCGGCCAAAGAATCGATCAAGCACGCCTTGCATGCAAACTGAGTGACAGAATATGGAATTATCCATTCAGAATGAGAGCGGAAGTGATTCCAAACTTTTTCGGGGCTAGCATTAATTACGTTATGTACAGTTGTGGAGGTTAAAATTTCTTTGGAAAAGTCAGGGTCCAGGCTCGGGTAGCACTTAAGCTTGGATCTAATAAGGGCCTGTATGCTCTCGACAGAGATGCAGCGGTGCGAAAGCTTTATTTCGCATCTGTTAATCCATGATGTGAAAGACTCGTCATTAACTGGATTCAATACTGAATAAATATGCATTGTTCTGAAGTGTAGCCTTTAAGGGTGGAAATTCATTCGATAATGGAACCTGGGTTGGGGCAGTAAGCAGTGCGTGTATGGCATGTTCCTTTAGAAGGTAAAACAGATTTCCAGTATTGCCTGAACATAGTTTGAAAATGATTTCAGCATGGGATCTGAGATCAATATTTATTGAATGCTTTTCAGTGAGAGTATTTTCAATGAGCCCCAGAAAAGATGAAAAACCTACGCCATTTTCCCATTCTGGTATGCAATGAATGGACGTCAGTATATCGTCAGTGCATGTTGCTCCATAAGCACGCTTCGTCGTGCCAATAATTATATTTATAGACATCAGTGTGCGCGCTAGGCTTAGGCAGGCGTTTATCAATTGCTGCTTTTTTACCCGCGTAATTACACCCTCTAGAAAGTCATTTAGGATGATGCAGTCAATTTTAGCGTGATGAATTAAATTTAATATGAAGTATGGGATTATTTGATTTTTCGTAGATTGCAGTTTCGCTCCTTGGTAAGTGAAGCCGTAATTATCAAGCAATGCTTCCCATGGATTATTTTCATCGCTGAAGGCGCGGGGACTAAGCACTATTGTATTGATCGACCTACGGAGAAGGATGTCTTGGCACATTTTTGTCGCAGTTGAGACTCCACAGCCAGATTCTCCGAGGATGATATGTAATGAGCCTCTTTCAGCGTTTATCGAAAGCATTGAATCTATCGCGGCCACAACATTTTTTACCTGAGGAGTTGGTAAATTGAACTCCTCGTAAATTCGATTAATTTCATTTACTAGATGAGATTGAGGCATTGAATTTTATCGCTTTTTATGGCGCAATAGAGAAACCCCATATTTCGCAGCTAAAAATGGAGCATTATCTATAATGGGGAGAGTGATCTTTTCTAACCCTAACGATATAGCTTCGGCAGCGCATACCTGAATGATTTTTACCACGTTGTCCATGACTCCATTCGCTTGCTTGAGTATTGCAGTAGCCAAATCTTGACTGTGCAAGAATGACGGGAGTTTTAATGGGAGAGTGCGTTCATACGCGGCAATAAACGCCCTAAAATCTTCATCCAATTTCCATTTTTCTAACGGCCATTGCAAGTAGCGCCTTTCTAACTGAGGGTCGAGACGGAGAGCTTCGCTGGCCTTGTCTACGCCAAAAGCAAAGACACAAAGATTGTATTGATCACCGGACAAATTTTTTAGCAATGAAAGATTAATTTTCTGTTGCATTGTCGATAAGGTTACAGCGTCATGAATTTCATCAATGACAATCCCCTTGACATTATTTCGCTCGACGGTGCGCGCAAATTCTTTGGAAGCATTATATCCGCTGTACTTTTTGGTTACCTCCATCCCGAATGCCTCCAATAGAAGCTCCCTTAGATTATAGTTATTCGGATTTTGCCTGAAGCTCATAAATACCAATTTTTCAGTTTGATTTTTATTTGATTCTTTTACGCGATTTATGATGCTTGTTTTTCCATAACCCCCGCTGCCCCATACCAACATACATGGTGCTTGAACCTTGTTTTCAGTCCGAAGCATAAACTGCATAGCATTCATTATTGCTTGGGCGTTGGGGTATTCAATGAATACATCTTGTAGGCATATCATGAGTCGCTCTTCTGTGGAAAGGTCTAATAAATGGCGTCTGGATTGACGTACGTGGCTTGTGTCTGTTGGTTGATTAGTCATTTTGGTCGAATAGTTGGGGAATTAATGAGAAGTTTACTTCCGGTTCCGAAGCGACTGAATCGTCGCAATGGCTAATATGGACATTCCACACGGCGTTAGGAATTCCATGCTTGCTTCTGTCTCTGTGATGTATAACTCCCTCTTGGTGTGCTTTTGCCAATTTGGCACTGCGTGTGTCGCGCTGGCTATTTTTTACCAATGCGTTATTGGTCCGAATCTGCCTGAGTGCGTCGTCGTCAGTTACTGTGCCGGCTGGTACCTGCTTATTGAACTCACGGTCGCAGCGGTAGTCTTCGTAACTTGAAAACTCACTAACTAAAGACACTTGTGGTACACGCACATACACCCCTTCGATATTGACCCATATTACGGTCAAATCATACGGATCGAACTTTACGATTACCTTGCCTCTTCCTTGGACTCGATTTAATTTCGGCGTGTAATATCGCCTAGTATTGAGTGTTATTCCATTGTTTCTCACGGGTTTTATTTTTTCTGGTAAGAAATCTAGATACAGCGTTTGCGGATTTACGACCAATTCGGGCGTGGTGATTTGCTTTTCGCGAAACGCCTGTTCCCATGCATCTTTTGGGGATTTTTTTAACTGAGAGTGAACAGTGCCGTGATAGATAAGCACTTGTCCTGCGAACCAGGTGCAAAATTCTTTAAACGTTAAAGCAGAATGTTTTTCACTGTCATAGTCACCGCGCTGCTGTATGTTGGAGAAGGTAGTTCCTGGTAGAAAATGTACTGCAGAGGTCATGAAAGTCCCGATCAAACGTTCAATATGACCGCCCATATGCTTTTTGCCAATGATTCGCCACTCGGGATTTATTTTATATTTTCGCAATGTCGCTTCAAGTATCGGAGATCGAAATTCAGCTGCGTTATCCATCAATAATCTTTCGGGAAAGCCAAAATATGGATAATGATTTGATTCGCTAGCTAACTGAAAATAACCACTGCTTTTAGGGAGGATTGCCATTCCCATTGTTTGCTGAACAGAAATTAGTGAAGGGGCAAACATTGTCAGGTAATAACCTAGGATGACGCGCGTGTGCACGTCTATAATTACTGTGAGCCAAGGTCTTCCTATAACTTTCGTACGATCATGTTCTGCGCGAAGTATTAAATCTACTCGTGTGTGGTCCATTTGTGCTACTTGAAGAGGGCGGTCTGTAAAGACGATGCCGGGACGAGATTGATAAATCTGATTCGTCGCATCACTGCCATGTTTTTTTTGAAATATTTCTTTTTCATCTATGCTCTTTATTATTTTTTTTACAGTTGCAAGGCTTGGGCACATTAACCCAAGTGCATGGCATGCACTTTGTACTTGTCGCCATACATTTGCGTACGAAGCTGATCTTCCGTGATAGTGTTTGTCATAGCATTCTTTAATAACGTGTATAGTTTCAGTATCAGTTCGCATACTGCCTGGTTTAGGGCCGGGATTATTTTTTATTAGTGTGACAGGGCCTAAGTCTGGGCTGTATCTTTTAACGAGTTCATAGAATGCGCTTTTTTTAACGCCTAACAATGCCGCAGCGTCTTTTGCCGTATGTAATTTATTAATAAATAATTCAATAACGGATGATCTTTCGCCCGCTAGTATCATTTGCGAGGCGCTGCGCTCCGTTATATGAGTTACGTTACGTTTATTGTATTCAGCGCTGTCGCGAGACTGTGGGATAGGTTGGATATTCGCGAGATCGACTACTGATACAGTCCCAATACCATATTCAGTGACCGTCACATTACCCTGCGGTCCTACCTCCATTACTACTGCTAACTTACCATTGGCCACCACAAGGTGACCGCACTCAATTGCGATCCTCAAAAATTTCTCCCTTTAGGGCCTTTACCTTTCAAGTTGATGCTCGGCACTAAATGTGTACGGTACGGTCCGTATTCACCGCACTGTTGATACTGGCCCCGTCGGCAAAATACTAACGATCGACCGTGCATGATTCCTAGGGTCCAACAAAAAAATAACTCGCATGTCCGAACTCAATAAATAC
>NZ_JBFULI010000075.1:0-23653 GCF_056400405.1 Pseudomonas sp. P5_B3
GGGATCTCGGGTGTTCACAAAACCTGTGGGAGCGAGCTTGCTCGCGATGACGTCAGCCCAGACAACACAAAAAACAATGCCCATTCAGAGGCAGCACCTCAAATAACCGTGAGGCCAAAACCGTGATCAAGACCCTGGACCACCTCCCGCATCCCCAAGAGAATGCGGCCACCCTCGCCGGCCATTTCACCGATCTGGCGCCGCCGCTCAACGAGCGCCAGGCGCACCTGGAAGCCTCGCGCTGTCTGTATTGCTACGACGCGCCTTGCGTGAATGCCTGCCCGAGCGAAATCGACATTCCCTCGTTCATCCGCAACATTGCGCAGGACAACGTGCAAGGCGCCGCGCAGAAAATCCTCTCGGCCAACATCCTCGGCGGCAGTTGCGCCCGGGTGTGCCCGACGGAGATTCTTTGCCAGCAAGCCTGCGTGCGCAACAGCGCTCACGAATGCGCGCCGGTCATGATCGGCCTGTTGCAACGCTACGCTGTGGACAACGCACACTTCAGCGAACACCCCTTCCAGCGCGCTGCCGCCACCGGCAAACGCATCGCAGTTGTCGGTGCCGGTCCGGCCGGTTTGTCCTGCGCCCACCGCAGCGCCATGCACGGGCACGACGTGGTGATCTTCGAGGCACGGGAAAAGGCTGGCGGCCTCAACGAATACGGGATCGCCAAATACAAACTGGTGGATGACTACGCACAAAAGGAGCTTGAGTTTCTGTTGCAGATTGGCGGGATCGAAATCCGCCACGGGCAGAGGCTCGGAGAGAACCTGACCCTCAGCGAACTGCACCAACAGTTCGATGCGGTGTTCCTCGGCGTCGGGCTCAATGCCAGCAAACAGCTGGGTCTGACCCACGAAGACGCGCCCGGCCTGCTCGCCGCCACCGACTACATCCGCGAACTGCGCCAGGCCGATGACCTGAGCCAACTGCCCCTGGCCGACCATTGCATCGTCCTCGGCGCGGGCAACACCGCCATTGACATGGCCGTGCAAATGGCCCGCCTCGGTGCCCACGACGTGAATCTGGTGTACCGCCGTGGTGTCGAGGACATGGGCGCCACCCATCACGAACAGGACATTGCCAAGGCCAATCAAGTGCGACTGATGACCTGGGCTCAACCGGAAGAAGTGCTGCTCGATGACCATGGTCGGGTGCGCGGCATGCGTTTCGCCCGCACCCATCTGGTAGAAGGTCGCCTGCAAACCACTGGCGAAACCTTCGAGCTGGCCGCCGACGCGATCTTCAAGGCCATCGGTCAGGCCTTCGACGGCAGCGCCCTCAGCGATCCGCTGGCCCGCGAGCTCAAACGCCAGGGCGAACGCATCGAAGTCGATGAACAGCTGCGCACCAGCATCCCCGGCGTGTATGCCGGCGGCGACTGCACCAGCCTCGATCAAGACCTCACCGTGCAAGCGGTGCAACATGGCAAGCGCGCCGCCGAGGCGATCAATGCTCAACTGATGCTCAACGTGGAGGCTGCGTAAATGGCCGATCTGTCGATTGTCTTCGCCGGCATCAAAGCACCCAATCCATTCTGGCTGGCCTCCGCGCCGCCGACCGACAAGGCCTACAACGTGGTCCGCGCCTTCGAGGCCGGCTGGGGTGGCGTGGTCTGGAAAACCCTGGGTGAAGACCCGGCGGCGGTGAACGTGTCGTCGCGCTACTCGGCGCACTTCGGGGCTAACCGGGAGGTACTGGGCTTTAACAACATCGAGCTGATCACTGACCGCTCGCTGGAGATCAACCTGCGGGAAATCACCCAGGTCAAAAAGGACTGGCCGGACCGTGCGCTGATCGTGTCCTTGATGGTGCCCTGCGTCGAAGAATCCTGGAAAAACATCCTGCCGCTGGTGGAAGCCACCGGTGCCGACGGCATCGAGCTGAACTTCGGTTGCCCCCACGGCATGCCGGAACGCGGAATGGGTGCGGCCGTCGGCCAAGTGCCGGAATACGTGGAACAGGTCACCCGCTGGTGCAAGACGTATTGCTCGCTGCCGGTGATCGTCAAGCTCACGCCGAACATCACCGACATCCGCGTCGCCGCCCGTGCCGCCCACCGTGGCGGTGCCGATGCGGTGTCGTTGATCAACACCATCAACTCGATCACCAGCGTCAACCTCGAACGCATGGTCGCCAACCCGATGGTCGGCAGCCAAAGCACCCACGGCGGTTACTGCGGCTCGGCCGTAAAGCCGATTGCCTTGAACATGGTCGCCGAAATCGCCCGCGATCCGCAGACCCAGGGCCTGCCGATCAGCGGCATCGGCGGCATCGGCAACTGGCGCGACGCAGCGGAATTCATCGCCTTGGGCAGCGGAGCGGTGCAGGTTTGCACGGCGGCGATGTTGCACGGTTTCCGGATTGTCGAAGACATGAAGGACGGTTTGTCACGCTGGATGGACAGTCAAGGCTACGCCAGCATCTCGGAGTTTTCCGGGCGTGCGGTGGGCAACACCACGGACTGGAAGTACCTGGACATCAACTACCAGGTGATCGCGAAGATTGATCAGGAGGCCTGCATCGGTTGCGGTCGTTGCCATATCGCTTGTGAGGACACCTCGCACCAGGCCGTGGCCAGCCTCAAGCAGGCGGATGGCACGCACAAATACCAGGTGATCGATGAGGAGTGCGTGGGCTGCAACTTGTGCCAGATCACCTGCCCGGTGCAGGACTGCATCGAGATGGTGCCGGTGGAGAACGGCAAGCCGTTCCTGGACTGGAATCATGATCCGAGAAATCCGTATCACGTCAGCCCTTGAGGTTTTCAGCGTCTGAGATGACGCCATCGCGAGCAAGCTCGCTCCCACAGGTATCTCTGGTGTACACAGCATTTGTGTACGACATAAAACACTGTGGGAGCGAGCTTGCTCCGGGCGGCGTTCCGACGATGAGGCCCGCCGCAACAACACAAATCTCAGGGCTCCAACCCGATCCCCCGCAAAATCACACTGGTCACCGTCTGCACCGCCTTTTCGAACTGCATGTCCGACAGCGGCTGGTGATCATTGAGGATATTCACCTGGTGATCGAAGTCGGCATAGTGCTGGGTCGAGGCCCAGATCATGTATAGCAGGCTCGAGGGCTCCACCGGCAGGATGCGTTTGTCGTCCACCCACTGGCGGATTTTCGCTTCCTTCATCTTGGCCCAGTCATACAGGCTCGCGTCCAGCGCTGCGCCGAGGGTCGGCGCGCCATGGATGATTTCGTTGGCCCAGACTTTCGAGCCATACGGCCGGCTGCGGGAATGGTTCATCTTGGCGCGAATGTAGCTGCTGAGCACCACGCGCGGGTCATCGAACATCTCGAAGCACAGGGCGTCCTGCTTCCAGACTTCCAGCAAGTCGAACAGCACGGCGCTGTACAACTCGGTCTTGGTGCTGAAGTAATAGTGCAGATTGGAACGCGGCAGTTGCACTTCGGCGGCGATGTCAGCCATGGCGGTGCTGCCGAAGCCCTTTTCAGCGAAGACCTTTTCCGCCCCCAGCAGGATTTTTTCGACGTTACTGCGACGAATCTCGATCTTGTGATTGCCCATGCGGATCCCCGACAACAACGTTGAGCAAGACTAGCATCCGCTCTGGAGCGCGGCGACAAGGGAAAACGAAACTTCGTACAGCCGCTGTCGTAACGCTAAACTCTGCGCACTTGGAAACTGCCTGAGGTACCCACGATGCTGCTCAAGAAAACCCTGACTGTCGCTGCCCTGCTCGGCTCGCTGCTCGCCGCTTCTTCGGTGTTGGCCCACGCCCACCTGAAAAGCCAGACTCCGGCCGCCGACAGCACCGTGACCGCACCAGCGCAATTGCGCCTGGAGTTCTCCGAGGGTATCGAGGCCAGTTTCACCAAAGTCACGCTGACCCGGGATGGCGCACCGGTAGCGATCAAAGCGCTGACCACCGAAGGCAGCGACAAGAAGACCCTGATTGTCACCCCCGCCGCGCCGTTGGCCGCCGGGGCCTACAAAGTCGAATGGCACGCCGTGTCGGTCGACACCCACAAAAGCGAAGGTGCATACGCCTTCAAGGTTGGCCAGTAATTCATGGCGAGCGCGCTGGTGCTGTGCCGCTTCCTGCATTTCATCGTGGTGCTGATGCTGTTCGGGGGCTGGTTGTTCAGGCCCTTGCTTGCAAATGGCGAAACCGCGCTGGATCAGCGCCTGGCACGGACCTCCCGGTGGCTGACCGTGGTGGCGCTGGGCAGCGGGGTCTGCTGGTTGTTGCTGATTACCGCAAGCATGGCCGGGGCCTGGGACGCGGCCTTCGATCCGCCGACCCTGGGCCTGGTACTGGGCAACACCTTTTTCGGTCAGGTCTGGCGCTGGCATTTGCTGATCAACCTGCTGTTGCTGGCGTTGCTGCTGACCCCACTGCGCGCCAGCCTTGCGCTGCGCCTGATCTTCAGCGGTCTGCTGCTGGCCACCCTGGCCCCGGTCGGCCACGGCGCCATGCTCGATGGCACCGCAGGCCAGTTGCTGATCCTCAATCAACTCATTCACTTGATCTGCGTGAGCGCCTGGCTTGGCGGCCTGATGTTGCTGGTGATGATTCTGCGAGAACCCGCGGGGCATTCGATCCGCGTGATGTTGCAGCGCTTCAGCGGCGTTGGTTACGGGTTGGTCGCCGGGTTGCTGATCACCGGGCTGATCAATGTGCGGGTGCTCACCGGGGCGTTCTGGCCGACACCATTGTTCAGCGGATTCGCCTTGATCCTGTTGATCAAGGTTGCACTGGTCGCTGCGATGCTGGGCCTGGCATTGTTCAATCGGCAGCGCATCGATGACTGCGATCAGCGTCTGCAAACACTGCGTGCCAGTGTGATGCTGGAGTGGATGCTGGGGCTTGGTGCAGTGGCGGCGGTCTCATTGCTGGGCACCCTGCCCCCCATGATTTCCAACTAACAACCCAATCCTCTGTGGGAGCGAGCCTTTGTGGCGAGGGGGCTTGCCCCCTCGCCACAGGAAACGGCACAAGCCTCAAAAAATCACATGGCAGGTCAACATGTCGTTAACACTGATCGAACTTGAAGACGAACTCACCCGCCTCACCCTCGCCCCGCAACTGGGCGGCAGCATCGTCAACTGGACCGTGCGCAGCACTGGCCATCCCTTGCTGCGACACGCCGACGAGCACGCCCTGAACACCGGCCTGCCCGGCAAGCTCGGCTGCTTTCCCTTGATCCCCTGGTCCAACCGCATCGCCGATGGCGGCTTCGACTGCCCCGACGGCTGGCTGGCATTGACGCCCAACAGTCTCACCGATCCCCTGCCGATTCACGGCAGCGCCTGGCAGCAGCCGTGGGACGTGGTTTACCGGTCGCCAAATGAAGTGGTCCTGCAACTCGACAGCACAACCCCCTTCGCTTATCGCGCCCGGCAACGTTTCCATTTGCGCGCGGGCAAGCTGAGCATCGAACTGCACGTCACGCACCTGGCTGAACACGCTGCGTGGCATGGTCTGGGACTGCATCCATATCTGCCGCGCACCGCGAGCACCCGACTACAGGCACCCGCCCGGCGTGTGTGGTTGTGCGACGGGGCAAAACTGCCGACAGAACTCAGCGCATTGCCGGTCGAGTGGGATTTTCAGCACCTGAAGTCATTGCCCGAATCAATGGTGGACAACGGCTTCTGCGAATGGAACGGCCATTGCCTGATCCAACAGCCCGACCTCGGCTACGAACTCGACTGCCAGGCCACCGGTAGCGATTACTACCTGCTCTACTGCCCCGTGGACGTGGGTTTTTTCTGCATCGAACCGGTGAGCCACCCGGTCAACGCGCATCACCTGCCCGGTCGGCCAGGCTTGCGTTTGCTGGAACAGGGTCAATCCACCGAACTGGGTTTCACCCTGCAGTATCGGCCGCTTCAGGCAGAGGCCCCCAACAGTTGACTCAACACCGCGCGCAACTTGCCGGGCTTCACCGGTTTGTTCAGCAACGGTGCGTTGAGCCGCTGCAACGCACGCCGACAATGGTCGGTGCGGTCGGCAGTAATGATCACCGCGGGAATGCTCTGGTGAAAATGCTCGCGCAAATGTCGCACCACATCACAGCCGACCACCCCGTGGTCGAGATGATAGTCCGCAAGAATCAGTTCTGGTGCCTGCCCGCGCAGCGCCGCCAGCGCCGACGCTTCATCGGTGGCGGTCAGCACGTCGCAGCCCCACTGCCCGAGCAACGCGCCCATGCTTTGGAGAATGCTCACTTCGTTGTCGATCACCAGTAAACGGCGGCCCGGCAGCGGGTTGCCGGTGCCCGGTTGTGGCACCGCCTGGCTCACGGGTAACGGAACCTCGTCGGAGATCGGCACCTCGATGCTGAACATCGAACCCCGCCCCGGCAACGAGTACACGCCGATTTTATAGCCAAGGATCCTGGCGATGCGCTCGACGATCGCCAGCCCCAGGCCCACGCCCTTGCGGTCGGCGGCGCGGCCGACATCCAGCTGGTTGAACTCGAGGAAGATCGAATCGAGCCGGTCGGCGGCGATGCCACGCCCGGTGTCCCAGACCTCCAGGCGCAACATCTCGCCGCGACGCCTTGCCGCCAGCAGGATGCTGCCTTCGTCGGTGTAGCGGCAGGCATTGCTGAGGAAGTTGCGCAGGATCCGCGTCATCAGGCGCAAGTCGGTGCTGATGGCGTAATCGGCCATGCGCACCCGCAGGTTCAAGCCGGCCGCCTGGGCGACGGACTGAAACTCCGACACCAGCGGCCCGAGCAATTCGTCGAGGCGGTACGAGGCGATGTCCGGCTTGACCGCTGCCTGATCGAGCCGGGAAATGTCGAGCAGATCCGTCAGCAGGTCTTCGGCCCCTTCCAGGGCCTGGTGAGTGCGTTCCACCAGCACCTGTTCGGCTTCCGGCAATTGGCGTTCGCGCAAGGTCGAAATCAGTAACCGCGCGGCGTTCAGCGGTTGCAGCAGATCGTGGCTGGCGGCGGCGAGGTATTTGTCCTTGCTGTGATTGGCCGCCTCGGCGGCATCGCGGGCGACGCGTAAAGCCTGGGCGATCTGTTTACGCTGGGTGATCTGCTGCTGAAGATTACGGTTGGCTTCGAGCAATTCATTGGTGCGCGCGACGACGCGCAGCTCCAGTTCGTCATTGAGTTGCTGCAAGCGTTGCTGGGCCAGTTTGCGCTCGGTGATATCGGAAACGAACCCTTCCACCAGCCCTTCCTGGCCGGGCTTGAGCAGCAGGTTCATCAACACATCGAGGTAACTGCCGTCCTTGCGCCGCAAGCGGGTTTCATAGCCGTGCAGGCTGCGCTGGTGCCTGAGGATTTCGCCGATGGTTTCCAGCTCCTGCGCGCCGTCGACAAACAGGGTGCTGGCCAGGTCGGTCAGGGAGAACAGCACCTCCTGGGCGTCCTGATAGCCAAGCATGCGTGCCAGCGCCGGGTTGGCGGCGCGCATGCCATCGTGCAGGCTGGCCTGGAAGATCCCGTGCACCGCGTTTTCGAACAGCCACTTGTAGCGGTTACGCTCGGCTTCCAGATCATCCAGGCGCGCGGCCAGTTCCGGGTAATGACTCTTGCGCGCCGAATGGCTGCCCAGCCCCAGCAGCCCGGCCAGAGCCCGTTGTTGCTCGTCAGAGGGCTTCGCCATAGACGACCTCGACATCTCGCTGGCTGGACTCGCGCGGGTTGGTCAGGATGCACGGATCGTGCATCGCATGCTGCGACAGGAACGGAATGTCCGAGGTCCTGACGCCATGCAAACCGAGGGTTTCGTGAAAGCCGATGGCGTGCTTGAGGGCGATCAGGTGTTCGACCAGACGCCCGCAGATCTGCCGGTGATTCAGGCCCCGGCAGTCGATGCCAAAGGTCTCGGCGATCACCTTGAAGCGCTCCGGCGCCGAGTTGTAATTGAAGGCCACCACGTGCTCCACGAGCACCGCGTTGCACAGGCCGTGGGGCAGGTCGAGAAAGCCGCCGAGGCTGTGGGACATGGCATGCACGGCGCCCAGGATGGCGTTGGAAAACGCCAGGCCGGCCTGCATGCTGCCGAGCATGATTTTCTCGCGCAGGGCGATGTCGGTCGGGTTGGCGATCATTTGCACCAGGTTGCCATTGATCAGGCGCATCGCCTCCAGCGCGTGGGGGTCGGTCAGCGGCCCGTGGCCGGTGGACACGAAGGCTTCGATGGCATGCACCAACGCGTCGATGCCGGTACAGGCCGACAGGAACGGGTCCATGCTCAGGGTGGTTTCCGGGTCGATCAGCGAAACGTCCGGCACCACGGCCTTGCTGACGATGGAGAACTTCATGCGTTCCTGCTGGTTGGAAATGATCACGAATTGCGAGACATCGGCCGAGGTGCCGGCGGTGGTCGGAATAAGGATCAGCGGCGGGCTGGGCACGCGGATGGTGTCCACGCCCTCGAAATCGAGAATGCTGCGGCCATGGGCGACGACGATGCCGATGCCCTTGCCGCAGTCCATCGGGCTGCCGCCACCGACGGCGACGATCACATCGCAGTGGTTTTCCCGGTACAGCTCGGCACCGCGCATCACCTCTTCGACCCGCGGGTTCGGTGAAACGTCGGTGTACAGACAGTATTCGATGCCCAAGGCTTGCAGGCTGGCCTCGATATCGGCGACCCAACCGGCGGCAATCACGCCGGGATCGCTGACCACCAGGACCTTGCGCGCGCCAAAGGTCTTGGCGTAATTGCCGACACTGTGCCGGCTACCGGCACCGAAGATGATTTCAGGCGAAACGAATTTACGCAGCTGGTTGAGACTCTGGCTCATTGGAAAGCCTGTTTTTATTGTTTTGGAAGGTAGAAACCACACTAAACCATCCAGCTGCGAATGCAATCAGACCAATGGGTAGCCCATTTGAATTCACCGCAACCCCCTGTAGGAGTGAGCCTGCTCGCGATAGCTACCTCACAGTCGACATCAATGTTGAATGTGACGCCCTCATCGCGAGCAGGCTCRCTCCTACAGGGGATTTGTGTCGTTAGGACTAGCCGCGATAGATCAGCTGCGAAGCTTTCGCATTTCGTAGCGTCAGGTGTTCGATCCCCTGCCCCGGCGCATCCGCTTCCTCGCGGGCCTTGAGGATCACGCCGTGATGGGGCGACTTGCTGCACACCGGATCGGCATTGGCGGCGTCGCCGGTCAGCATGAAAGCCTGGCAGCGACATCCTCCCAGATCCTTGTGCTTTTCATCGCATGAGCGACACGGCTCCTTCATCCAGTCATCGCCGCGAAAACGATTGAAGCCGAACGAGTCGTTCCAGATGTGCGAGAGGCTGTGCTCGCGCACATTGGGAAACTGTACGGGCAACTGCCGGGCGCTGTGACAAGGCAACGCCGTACCATCGGGGGTGATGTCGAGAAACAGGTTGGCCCAGCCGTTCATGCAGGTCTTGGGACGTTCCTCGTAGTAGTCCGGAGTGACAAAGATCAGCTTGCACGGGTGGCCCTGGGCTTCAAGGCGTTCGCGGTATTCGTTGGTGATGCGCTCGGCACGCTGCAATTGCTCGCGGGTGGGCAACAGGCCGACGCGGTTGAGTTCGGCCCAGCCATAGAACTGGCAGGTGGCCAATTCGACGAAGTCCGCTTCCAGCTCCAGGCACAGCTCGATGATCTGCGCGATCCGGTCGATATTGTGCCGATGGGTGACGAAGTTCAGCACCATCGGGTAGCCCTGGGCTTTCACCGCACGGGCCATGGCGAGTTTCTGCGCAAAGGCCTTGCGCGAGCCGGCGAGCATGTTGTTCACCGCCTCGTCGGCGGCCTGGAAGCTGATCTGGATATGGTCCAGCCCGGCCACCTTGAAGTCGCGCACCTTCTGCTCGGTCAGGCCGATGCCGGAGGTGATCAGGTTGGTGTAGTAGCCCATGTCCCGGGCGGCCTTGATCAGTTCGGCGAGGTCCTGGCGCACCAATGGCTCGCCGCCGGAAAACCCCAGTTGCGCGGCACCCATGTCCCGCGCTTCGCGGAATACACGAATCCATTCTTGCGTGCTCAGTTCCTCGCCGTGCCGGGCAAAGTCCAGCGGGTTGGAGCAATAGGGGCATTGCAGCGGACAGCGGTAGGTCAGCTCGGCGAGCAGCCACAATGGCGGTCCGGGCTGCGTCTCACTCGATCCAGAACTGCGCATGGGCCACCTCCAGAAACGCCAGCACGTCTTCGTCGATCCCCGGTACGCCGGGGAAATTCGCGCTCAATCGCTCAATGATCGCCGCCACGCTACGCTGGCCATCCACCAGGTCGAGAATCTGTCCGGCACTGGCGTTGAGCTTGATCATGCCTTCGGGGTACAGCAGCACGTGGCAGTCCTGACGGGGCTCCCATTGCAGGCGAAAACCGCGGCGCAAGGCCGGTGACTGCTGGCGATCGATCAGGCTCACAGGGCGATCCCCCGGTGCCAGACGTTATCGCCGGTGACCGTGTGATACGGCGGGCGCGCAAGCTCGTAGGCCATGCTCATGGCATCGAGCATGCTCCACAGCACGTCGAGCTTGAATTGCAGAATCTGCAGCATGCGTTGTTGCCCCTCGGCGGTCACGTAGTGTGCCAAGGTGATGCGCAAGCCATGCTCGACATCGCGCCGAGCCTGGCTCAGGCGCGTGCGGAAATAGTCGTAGCCGGCGACGTCGATCCACGGGTAATGGGTCGGCCAGGCGTCGAGTCGCGACTGATGGATCTGTGGCGCAAAGAGTTCGGTCAGCGAACTGCTGGCCGCTTCCTGCCAGCAGGCGCGACGGGCGAAATTGACGTAGGCGTCCACCGCAAAACGCACCCCGGGCAGCACCAGTTCCTGGGAGAGGATCTGCTCGCGATCCAGCCCCACTGCTTCGCCCAGGCGCAGCCAGGCTTCGATACCGCCCTCGCTGCCGGGGACGCCGTCGTGGTCGAGAATCCGTTGCAGCCATTCCCGGCGCACGTCGCGGTCCGGGCAGTTGGCGAGAATCGCGGCGTCCTTCAGCGGAATGTTGATCTGATAGTAAAAGCGATTGGCGACCCAGCCCTGGATCTGTTCGCGGCTGGCGCGGCCGGCGTACATGGCTTGGTGGAAGGGGTGGTGGATGTGGTAGTAGGCACCCTTGGCGCGCAGGGCGGATTCGAATTCTGTGGGGGACATGGGGGTGTCAGTCATTTTGTTCTCCGGAAATTTTTGCGGTGCCTGCGCTGGCCTCATCGCGAGCAGGCTCGCTCCTACATTGAATCGGCGGTGTCCCCTGTGGGAGCGAGCCTGCTCGCGATGGGGCCATCGGCTACAGCTCAATACTCATGCCGTCGTAAGCCACTTCAATCCCCCGCCGCTCCAGCAAGGCCCGCTCGGCCGAGTCTTCATCAAGGATCGGATTGGTGTTGTTGATATGGATCAGCACCTTGCGCTGGCGAGGGAAGTCTTCCAGCACTTCAAGCATGCCGCCGGGGCCGCTTTGTGGGAGGTGCCCCATGTCACTGCCCAGGCTCTGGCCGACTTCGCAGATACGCATCTCGTCGTCGCGCCACAGAGTGCCGTCCAGCAGCAGGCAATCGGCGCGCTGCATCCAGCCCAGCACTTCATCGTCGATTCGGCCAAGGCCCGGGGCATAGAACAGCGAGGCGCCGTTGCGCAGGTCTTCGATGAACAGGCCTATGGTGTCGCCCGGTTGCGGGTTGCCGCGATTGGGCGAATACGGCGGCGCGTTGCTCACCAGGGGAATCGCGCGAAATTGCAAATGCCCGCAGGCCGGGATGTTGAACGGCTGGTGATCGAGGCCGACCGGTTGCCAGTGCAATCCGCCGTTCCAGTGCTCCAGCATGTTGAACAACGGGAAACCACTGCTCAGGTCCTGGTGCACACGCTCGGTGCACCACACGTCATGCGGGCAACCTTCACGCAGGCTGAGCAAACCGGTGCAATGGTCGATCTGGCTGTCCAGCAGCACGATGCCGGCGATGGCGCTGTCACGCAGGCGCCGCACCGGTTGCAATGGCGCAAAACTCTCGAATTGCGCGCGAATGTCCGGTGACGCGTTACACAGCACCCACTCCACACCATCGTCACTCAGGGCAATCGACGACTGCGTACGGCGCTGTGCCCGCAGGCTGCCATTGCGCACACCGGCGCACTGGCGGCAGTTGCAGTTCCACTGCGGGAAACCACCGCCAGCGGCGGAACCGAGAACGCGGATGTGCATGGCGGATGCTCCAGAAGGCAGGCCCGGCCAACGCAGCGGCTGGCCGGGTGATCAATCAACGGTTGGCGAAATACATCGTCACTTCGAAGCCAATGCGCAGATCGGTAAACGCGGGTTTAGTCCACATGGGTCATTCCTCTTCTTGTGCCGGGTGATTCCGGTAGAGCCATTAATGCACGGGGCATCGAGTGCCCGAATGCTACTTTCGAAGGAGTTGGCGGGGTGATTTGGTAGGGGGTGTTGCGCGGTCACTGGCATCACACAAACCCCATGTAGGAGTGAGCCTGCTCGCGATGAGGTCAGCACATTCAACATTGATGTTGATTGTCGGACCGCTATCGCGAGCAGGCTCRCTCCTACAGGTTTTGCGTCGTGTTCAAGGAATCAGAAGAACCCCAACGKATTGATGTCGTAGCTCACCAGCAGGTTTTTGGTCTGCTGGTAGTGATCGAGCATCATCTTGTGGTTTTCCCGACCGACGCCGGACTTCTTGTAGCCACCAAACGCGGCGTGTGCCGGGTACAGGTGGTAGCAGTTGGTCCACACGCGCCCGGCCTTGATCGCCCGGCCCATGCGGTAGGCGCGGTTGATGTCGCGGGTCCACAGGCCGGCGCCGAGGCCGAACTCGCTGTCGTTGGCGATGGCCAGGGCTTCGGCTTCGTCCTTGAAGGTGGTGACGCCCACCACCGGGCCGAAGATTTCTTCCTGGAACACACGCATCTTGTTGTGGCCCTTGAGCAGGGTCGGCTGGATGTAGTAACCGCTGGACAGGTCGCCCTCCAGTCGTTCGGCCGCGCCGCCGGTGAGCAGTTCGGCGCCCTCCTCCTGGGCAATGGTCAGGTACGAGAGGATCTTGTCGTATTGCTGCTCGGACGCCTGGGCGCCGACCATGGTCTCGGTGTCCAGCGGGTTGCCGCGCTTGATCTTGACGATCTTCTTCATCACCTCGGCCATGAACGGCTCGTAGATGGATTCCTGAACCAGCGCCCGGGACGGACAGGTGCAGACTTCGCCCTGGTTGAAGAACGCCAGTACCAGGCCTTCGGCGGCTTTTTCGATGAACGCAGGTTCCGCCTTCATGATGTCTTCGAAGAAGATGTTCGGCGACTTGCCGCCCAGTTCGACGGTGCTCGGAATGATGTTCTCGGCGGCGCAATGCATGATGTGCGCGCCCACCGGGGTCGAGCCGGTGAAGGCGATCTTGGCGATGCGTTTGCTGGTGGCCAGGGCCTCGCCGGCTTCGCGACCGAAGCCCTGGACGATGTTCAGCACGCCCGCCGGCAGCAGGTCGACGATCAGCTCGGCGAAGACCATGATCGACAGCGGCGTTTGCTCGGCGGGCTTGAGCACGATGCAGTTGCCGGCGGCCAGGGCCGGGGCGAGTTTCCAAGCGGCCATCAGCAGCGGGAAGTTCCACGGAATGATCTGCCCGACCACGCCCAGGGGCTCATGGAAGTGATAGGCCGTGGTCAGCTCGTTGATCTCGGCAGCCCCGCCTTCCTGGGCGCGGATGCAACCGGCGAAGTAACGGAAGTGGTCGGCCGCCAGCGGCACGTCGGCGTTCAGGGTTTCGCGCACGGCCTTGCCGTTGTCCCAGGTTTCGGTGACGGCCAGCACCTCAAGGTTCTGCTCGATGCGGTCGGCGATTTTCAGCAGCACCAGGGAGCGGTCCTGGGCCGAGGTCTTGCCCCAGGCGTCGGCGGCGGCATGCGCGGCGTCGAGGGCCTTGTCGATGTCGGCGGCGCTGGAGCGCGGGAACTCGGCGATCACTTCACCGTTGACCGGCGAGGTGTTGGTGAAGTACTCGCCATTGATCGGAGCGACGAACTCGCCTCCGATGAAGTTGCCGTAGCGCGGTTTGAAGGTAATGACGGCGCCTGGGGTTCCGGGTTGTGCGTAGATCATGGTGGGCCTCTGTCTGGGTCGATGCCTGTCGTACTGACAGGCGATGAGCCGATACTAGAGAGCCCCGCGTGCCAGACGAATGCATCGTTGGCAGGAGGGGCTCTCGTTATTTGGTCGTAGATTTCACACAAAACACTGTGGGAGCGAGCTTGCTCGCGATGAGGCCAGCACATTCGCCATTGATGTCGACTGTCAGACCGCTATCGCGAGCAAGCTCGCTCCCACAGGTTATGTGGTGGTCTTGGCGTTAATGCTTGGCCACCAGGTCCTTGGGCAGCTTGAAGGTCCAGAGCATGCCGCCCTGGTTGAAGTCCTTGATGCGCTTGGCCACTTCGCCGCCCCACAGCGGTACCGCGCCGCCCCAGCCGGAGAGCACCGAGACGTACTGTTCGCCGTCCATTTCCCAGGTCACGGGCGAGCCGAGCACGCCGGAACCGGTCTGGAATTCCCAGACCTTTTCGCCGGTCTTGGCGTTGAACGCCTGCAGGAAACCTTCCGGCGTGCCGGTGAACACCAGGTTGCCCTTGGTGGTCAGCACCCCGCCCCACAGCGGCGCGTAGTTCTTGTGGCGCCAGACTTCCTTGCCGGTTTTCGGGTCGATGGCCCGCAGCACGCCGATGTAGTCTTCGTTCAATGGCTTGATGGTGAAGCCGGCGCCGAGGAACGCCGCGCCTTTCTTGTAGGCGATGCCTTCGTTCCAGATGTCCATGCCCCACTCGTTGGACGGCACATAGAACAGCCCGGTGTCCTGGTTGTAAGCCATCGGCATCCAGTTTTTCGCGCCGAGGAACGCCGGCGCCACGAACACCGAACTGCCCTTGGCTTCGGAACCCGGGGCACCGGGACGGCTGGCTTCGTTGTAGATCGGCCGGCCGTTTTTATCCAGGCCGGTGGCCCAGGTGATCTTGTCCACGAACGGGAAGCCACGGATGAATTTGCCATTGGTGCGGTCCAGCACGTAGAAGAAACCGTTACGGTCGGCCGTGGCCGCCGCCTTGATTTCCTTGCCGCCTTCGCTGTAGTTGAACGACACCAGCTCGTTCACGCCGTCGTAGTCCCAACCGTCGTGGGGCGTGCTCTGGAAGTGCCACTTGATGGTGCCGTCGTCCGGGTTGAGCGCCAGGCGCGATGAGGAGTAGAGGTTGTCGCCAGGGCGCAAGTGCGAGTTCCACGGCGCCGGGTTGCCGGTGCCAAACAGCAGCAGGTTGGTTTCCGGGTCGTAATAGCCGCCCAGCCACGGGGCCGCACCGCCGGTTTTCCACAGGTCGCCCGGCCAGGTCTTGCCCGCCTCGCCACCGGAGATGCCGTTCTCCACCGCTTTGCCGTCCTTGTAGACGTAGCCCATATGGCCTTCGACCGTCGGCCGGGTCCACAACAGGTCACCGTTTTTCGGGTCGTAGGCCTCGATCTTGCCCACCACGCCGAACTCGCCACCGGCCACGCCGGTAATCAGCTTGCCGTTGATCACCAGCGGCGCGGCGCTGATCGAGTAGCCTTCCTTATGGTCGGCAACTTTCTTGCTCCACACCACCTTGCCGGTGTCCTTGTTCAGCGCCACGAGCTTGGCGTCGAGGGTGCCGAAAATCACCAGGTCGCCATACAGCGCGACGCCACGGTTGATCACGTCGCAGCAAGGGCGGATGTCATCGGGCAGGCGCGCATCGTATTGCCAGAGTTTCTTGCCGGTGCGCGCATCCACGGCGAACACCCGCGAGTAGGAACCGGTCATGTACATCACGCCGTCCTTGACCATCGGCTGCGCTTGCTGGCCACGCTGTTTTTCACCGCCGAAGGAAAACGCCCAGGCCGGTCGCAGCTCCTTGACGTTGTCGACGTTGAGAATATCCAGCGGACTGTAGCGCTGCCCCTGAACGCCGAGGCCGTTGGTCACGACCTGCTCCGGGTTCTTCGGGTCCTGGAGAATGTCCTGGTCGGAAACCCCGGCCAATGCCTGGCCGGACAACAGCATGGCACTGAGCAGCAGGCTCAGGACGAAGGGCTGGCGACGTGCGGGTTGAGTCATGACGGCTTCCTCTGCGGATTTTTGTTATGTCCGGAAAATTTTCCCGGTCTGGTGCAGATTCTTGAGCGCCGCCGCCCCGGCAACAATTGCCCGCAATGAGGAGATTGCTAGTTCCTTGGTACAGGGTGGGTGAGAAAACACAGGATTGTGAATCACCCCCAATCCTGTGGGAGCGAGCTTGCTCGCGATGGCGGCAGGTCAGGCAATAATGATGCTGGATGTGCCGGCCTCATCGCGAGCAAGCTCGCTCCCACAGGGGGTCTGTGTTTGCTCACTTTCGTGCGGCAGAATCCACCCGCGTCATCCGCTCGCGCTCGTAGCGCGGGTACAGATGACTGACGCTACGGATCAGTTCGTAGCGGCTCAGGTTGATC
The DNA here is from genome assembly GCF_056400405.1 of Pseudomonas sp. P5_B3. Lineage (NCBI taxonomy): Bacteria > Pseudomonadati > Pseudomonadota > Gammaproteobacteria > Pseudomonadales > Pseudomonadaceae > Pseudomonas > Pseudomonas sp. P5_B3. The sequence goes on from NZ_JBFULI010000075.1 coordinate 16,448, forward strand.
CCGGCGAAGCGTTCAGGGATGGGGCTGCGGATCATCTCGGCCATGTCGCTGCCATTGGCGGCGCCGTCGCGCATGAGCTGATCGAGCCAGGTCAGGTAATCGCGCATTTGCTCGAAGGGTTGTGGATCGCTCGCCACCGGCCCATGGCCCGGCACGATCAGCGTCCAGGGCAAGCCTTGCAGGGTCGCGATATCCGCCAGCCACTGCGACAACCCCGGACTGTTGGGAGTGGTCAGCGCTCGCTGATAAAACACCAGGTCCCCGGCAAACAGCACGCCGGTTTGCTGGTCGAGAATAGCCAGATCCGCGCCCGTATGCCCACCCAGGCTCAGCAGACGCAGATCGTGATTCCCAAAACTTTTCACGCCGGGTGTCAGCGTCTGCGTCGGCAGCACCACTTCGGTGCCGCGCATCCAGTCGCCGACCATCCGGTACATATTCTCGGCCATGGCATCGCCTTGCCGGTGCAACAGCTCGGTGGTGCCGGCCAAGGCACCGATCGGCACGTCGCTGAAGGCCTGATTACCCAGCACATGGTCCGGGTGGTGATGGGTCAGCAAGACCTCGATCACCGGCTTGTCGGTAATGGCGGCAATGACCTTGCGCAGCGCTTCGCCGTAACGCCTGGACGGGCCGGTGTCGATCACCACCACACCGCGTTCAGTAACGATAAACGCGGTGTTGACGATGTTGCCGCCGTTGGCCTTGGCGAAATTATCGGTGCTGCCTTCCAGCAGCCAGATGTCCTGGGCGATCTGCCGGGGCTTGAGTGAGTAGTCGAGATCGGCCAGGGCCGGCAGACTGACGCTTAACACCATCAACAGGATCCAGCGCATGCCACGCTCCTTGGGGTCACGCTTATTTGGGTCAGAGTATCGACGCATCGAACTCATTGCCGCTGTTGTCCCGTAGCAGCAGGCGCGTTTGCCCTGCCCCCACGATGTCGAAGGCCAGGTTGGGGTTTTCGCTGACCGCCGGAAACAGCTCCAGCCGGGCCAGCACTTGCTCGTTGTGGTCGCGCAACTCGGCATGGTTGATGAAGAATTCCGGAATGCCGCTGACCATGCCGTTGTCCATGGGATGGGCCACCTGCAAACGCAAGCGGCTGAACTCACCCCGGGGATAACGCCCACCGAGCACTTCGCCGATGTGCTCCTCCCAACCCGGCTGGCTGCGTACCACGCTCGGCGCGGTGCAACCGCCACCTGCTGCGTCGATCAGGGTCGAACCGACATGCCACACGCCGTCGCGGGTCAACACCGCCGCGCGCAAGGGCGTGGCCTGTTCGATGCGAATGCGCAACGACAGCCACGGCAAAACCGAATTCAGTGGCTGGAAGTCGACGATTTTCGGCAATGGGTTCAGCTCGGCCCAGGCGAGAATTTTCACCACCTCGCCGTTGAACGCCCGGGCGTCGATCTCCAGCGGCACCTGCCGGGCATCTTCGGCAAACGGCGGCGCCAGCAGCTTGACCCGCTCATCGAAAACGAACGGCGCATTGCCCAGAAACTGCTGGTGATAGAAGGCCCACATCACCGATGGCACCGGGTCTTTGCCGGGATCGATTTCGGCGGCCTGTGCCGCCAGGCTTAACCAGCAGGCCAACAGACAACTCCCTCGCCATTTCATCGCCTGCTCCTTATTGATACATCTCGGGCACGTCGTAACGCAGGCCGTAATGGCCGTAGATGGTCTTCACCGAGCCCTCGCGGATCAGGCCTTCGAGCGCCTCGTCCACGGCATAGGCCAGCTGACGGTTGCTTTCGTGCACCGCCATGCCGATCTCCCAGAGCTGCTTGCCCATGTTCGGGTAGGCGTTTTCTGCCAGCGCCACTTGCGGGTCGGCCGCTTCATGGACCTGCCAGTCGATTTCGCCGCGCATGGCCATCACCGCGTCGACCTCACCGGCCTTCATCGCGGCAAAGGCCTGGGGCACGCCGGGATAGTGATGGGTCTTGCCGGCGAGCATGCCGTTGAACACCGAGGTCAGGTAGAACGACGGCACGCTGTCGACTTCGACACCAATCGGGTGTTGCTCGAACACCGCGACGCTGGCGACCTTGTCCAGCCGCCGGCGGTCATAGGCCACCTGCCATTGTTCGTTCTGGTACGGACCGAACATCACCACTTGGCCGTTGACCAGTTCGCCGAACTCGTTGCGCTTCTGCGCGTAGTCACGGTCATAAGGCACGCGCATCATCAGGTCGGCCAGCTGCTGGTTGTGCAAGGCACTGGCACGCCAGATGTAATCGCGCAGGTCGTCGTCGAGCTTTTCCCCGGCCGGTGCCCAGATCAGTGTCAGGCGCACGCCGAGCGCCTTGGCCAGGGCCTCGGCGAGTTCGACATCGACACCCTGGGGCTTTCCGGCGCGTTCAAAGCTGTAGGGGGCGAAGTCCTTGTAGACCGCCACCTTCAGCTCCCCGGCGGCGATCATTTCGTCGTAATTGCGAACCTGCGCCTGCGCCGTCTGGCAGCACAGCCACAGAGCGCTGATCAACACCGCGAGCAGGCGCATGGGTCACTCCTCGACGTGCACAGTGTCCAGATAAGTGCGCACCGCCCACAAGGCTTCCTGGCTCAGGTAGTCGGCCATCTTCGGCATGTACACCCGGCCGTCGCGCACCGCGCCATGGCGCACCCGTTCGGCGAACCATTCATCGCCCGCCTCACCGACATCGAGCATGCGCAAGTCGGGGGCGATACCGCCGGACTTGGCTTCCAGGCCATGACAGGCCGCGCAGTTCTGGGTGTAGGCCGAGGCACCGATTTCCACTGCCTTGTCGTGTTCCGGGGTGGTGCGATACGGGTTCACCGCGGCCCAGCCATCGGCATCGAGCTGCACGCCGGCGTCCTTGATCGGGGTCAGCCCCGGGGTGGCCACGGCTTGCGGGACCACGTTGCCGTGGGCCCACACGGAACCTGCGCTGATAAGACCGGCCAATAGCCCGGTCACGAGCAAGGCGTTGCGTATTGTTGTCATTGTTATGCCCTCTGGATTGCACGCAAAACCTCTTGGCAGAGGCTATGGCAGCCATCTTAGAAACGGTATCGCCCTCACCCCATGCTGCTTTGGTGGTCGCCACCTAGTCCCTTGGTAGTAAGGCGCCGGATGGACACCACCGGTACTTTCTGCATATTTCCTCAGCCTCAGGGGATTTCTATGCTGGCGCTGACGGTCATGGAGAGCCTTATGCGCCAGCTTGCCCCTTACGCCCTGATCTACCTGCTGGCGATTGCCTGCGCCGCCGGCCTGGCCACCCAGAGCCGGGCCGCCGATGCGCCCTTGCAGGTGCGGATCGGCTATCTGGGTTACCGCCCCGACCCAGGCCCGGTAATGTCGAACGTCATCCCCGAGCCCACCGATGCCGGGCTGCGCGGCGCCGAACTGGCGATCACCGACAGCAACAGCACCGGGCGTTTTCTCAACCACGGCTACAACCTGGTCAGCGCCAGTGTCGACAGCCCCGAGGCCTTGCTCGAAGCGGCAAAGGCGCAGCATGAACAAGGCCTGCGCCTGTTTGTGGTCAATGCCCCCGCCACCAGCCTGCGCCAATTGAGTGCAGCGCTGCCCGACAGCCTGCTGTTCAACGCCGGTAGCCCCGATGACAGCCTGCGCACCACCGATTGCCTGGCGAACGTGCTGCATACCTTGCCGAGCCGGGCGATGCTCGCCGATGCACTGGCGCAGTTTCTGGTGCTGCGCAAATGGCAGCGGGCGCTGCTGATTGTCGGCCCGACCCCGGACGATCAAGCCTATGCCGCTGCCCTGCGCCGCGGGGCAAAGCGCTTCGGCTTGCAACTGGTGGCGGAAAAAACCTGGAGTTTTGATAACGACCAACGCCGCAGCGCCCAGGCGGATATGCCGCTGTTCACCCAGACTGCCGAGTACGACGTGGTACTGGTGGCCGATGAACGCGGCGACTTCGGTGAATACGTGCCCTACCAGACCTGGTACCCGCGCCCGGTCGCCGGCACCCAGGGCCTGACCCCGGTGGGCTGGCACAAGACCGTCGAAACCTACGGCGCCGCGCAGCTGCAAAAACGCTTCGAAGCCCTGACCGGGCGCTGGATGAATGACCGTGATTTCGCAGCCTGGATGGCCGTGCGCAGTATCGCCAGCGCCGTGAGCAAACTGCGCCAGGCCGAGCCGATGGCGATCCGCACGCTGGAAATCAGCGACCAGTTGCCCCTCGACGGGTTCAAGGGCCGCAAGCTCAGCTACCGGTCGTGGAACGGCCAGTTGCGCCAGCCGATTCCCATCATCCAGCCCCGGGCGCTGGTCAGTACGTCACCCCAGGACGGCTTTCTGCACCCCTTCAACGAGATGGACAGCCTGGGCTACGACAAACCCGAGGTCAGTTGCCGTTTTCCCTGATCCGATAATCACGACAACAAGGAATCCGCCATGCGCCGCACCCTGCTCTCTTGCGCCTTGCTCCTCGCCGCTGGCCATGCCGTTGCCAGCACTGCCTGGGTCTCCAACGAAAAGGACAACAGCCTGAGCCTGATCGACCTGCAGACCCTGCAAGTCACCGACACCCTGCCCGTCGGCCAGCGCCCCCGCGGCCTGCTGCTGTCCCATGACAACAAGCTGCTGTACATCTGCGCCAGTGACTCGGACCGGGTCCAGGTGATGGACGTGGCCACACGCAAGATCATCAAGGAGTTGCCTTCGGGCAAGGACCCCGAACAATTCGCCCTGCACCCCAACAACCGCTGGTTGTACGTTTCCAACGAAGACGATGCGCTGGTCACGGTGATTGACACCGACACCTCCAAGGTGCTCGGCCAGATCAACGTCGGCGTCGAACCCGAAGGCATGGCGGTGAGCCCCGACGGCAAGTGGGCAGTCAACACCAGCGAAACCACCAACATGCTGCACTGGATCGACACCAGCACCCAGACCCTGGCCGACAGCACCCTGGTGGACCAGCGCCCGCGCTTCGTCGAGTTCTCCCCCGATGGTGCCCGGCTCTGGGCCTCGGCGGAAATCGGCGGTACCGTGACCATTCTCGATGTGGCCAGCCGCAACGTGCTCAAGACCCTGAACTTCCAGATCAAGGGCGTGCACCCGGACAAGGTGCAACCGGTGGGCATCAAGCTCAGCGCCGATGGAAAATACGCTTTCGTCGCCCTCGGCCCGGCCAATCACGTCGCGGTGGTCGACGCCAAAACCTTCGAGATTGTCGATTACCTGCTGGTGGGTCGACGGGTCTGGCAAATGGCATTCACCCCGGATCAGAAGCAATTGCTGGCCACCAACGGCGTCAGCGGCGATGTCTCGGTGATCGACGTCGACAGCCTCAAGGTCAACAAATCGGTGAAAGTCGGGCGCTACCCCTGGGGCGTGGTGGTGACGCCATGAACGCCCTTGAAGTCAGTGACCTGGGTTTTGCCTACGGCGCCCGAGAGGCCTTGCGCAAGGTGAGTTTCAGCCTGGAACCCGGGCGTTTCGCCGCGCTGCTGGGACCCAACGGCGCCGGCAAGTCGACCCTGATTGCCCTGCTGACCCGGCTCTATGATCTGCAGCAAGGCGAGATCCGCGTCGGTGGCAATTCATTGCGCAGCGCGGCACGCCCGGCACTCAGGCAATTGGGCGTAGTGTTTCAGCAAAGCACCCTGGACCTGGACCTCAGCGTCGAGCAGAACCTGCGTTATCACGCCGCATTGCATGGCCTGTCCCGGCGTCAGACCGACCTTCGGGTCGACGCCGAACTGGCCCGCCAGGCCCTGACCGAACGCCGCCGCGAACGGGTGCGTGAACTCAATGGTGGCCATCGTCGCCGGGTGGAAATTGCCCGAGCCCTGTTGCATGAGCCGCGCCTGTTGCTGCTCGATGAAGCCAGTGTCGGCCTCGACCCGGCGAGTCGCCTGGCGCTCAACCAGCACATCCGCAGCCTGTGTCGCGACGAGCGCATCTGCGTACTCTGGACCACCCACCTGCTCGATGAAGTACAGCCCAGGGATGACCTGCTGATCCTGCATCAAGGCCGGCTGGTGGCCAGCGGACAGGCCGATGCCCTGAGCCAGGAACACGGCGGTGACCTCGGTTCGGCCTTCACTCGTCTGACAACATCAGGAGCTGCCCAATGAACGCTTACTGGCAATGCTTTAGCGGTATCGTGCTGCGCGAATGGCTGCGTTTTGTGCTGCAACGCACTCGATTCCTCAGCGCCCTGGTGCGGCCGCTGTTGTGGCTGCTGGTGTTCGCCGCCGGTTTTCGCGCAGCGCTGGGAATTGCGATCATCGAGCCCTACGACACCTACATTCCCTATGAGGTCTACATCATTCCCGGGCTGGCCTGCATGATCCTGCTGTTCAACGGCATGCAGGGCTCACTGTCGATGGTCTACGACCGCGAGATGGGCAGCATGCGCGTGCTGCTGACCAGCCCCCTGCCGCGCACCTTTCTGCTGTGCAGCAAACTGTTGGCCACCTCGCTGATTTCGCTGTTGCAGGTGTATGCGTTCCTGGCGGTTGCCTGGGTCTACGGCGTGCGGCCACCGGCCATGGGCCTGTTGCTGGTGTTGCCGGCCTTGCTGCTGGTGGCGTTGCTGCTCAGCGCCCTGGGCCTGTTGCTGTCGAACGCGATCCGCCAGCTGGAGAACTTTGCCGGGGTGATGAATTTCGTGATCTTCCCGCTGTTTTTCCTGTCATCGGCGCTGTATCCGCTGTGGAAGATGCACGAGGCCAGCGAGTGGCTGTACTGGCTGTGCGCGGTGAATCCGTTCACCCATGCGGTAGAGCTGGTGCGTTTCGCCCTGTATGAACGCTTCAATCCGCTGGCGCTGGCGGTGTGCACGGGGCTGACGTTGCTGTTCGCGTTGCTCGCCGTGCTGACCTTCAACCCGCAGCATGCGGCCCTGCGCAAAGCCGGGTAACTACATCCCCCTGTGGGAGCGAGCTTGCTCGCGATAGCGGCCGAACATCGAGCGATGATTTAACTGAAAGACCGATATCGCGAGCAAGCTCGCTCCCACATCTATGGTTACCCCCTTTTCTGCAATACTGTTGTTGATGTCGTGTTTGGCTTGCTTTCATCTATCCGGCGTCTGAGTTGGGGTTGTGGCCCCCGCGCCTCGATGAGAATCGATGCCCAACGACCCTAATTAGGGGAACGGCCTTGCAGCCGTGTGAGAGCCCAGGGTTGTCGTCAGGCCGGTTGGCCGTTCATGTCATCAGTTATCCAGCATCGCAAAACCAGGT
>NZ_JBFULI010000076.1:0-23297 GCF_056400405.1 Pseudomonas sp. P5_B3
CCACAGGCTTCCATCACGATGGTGCAGGGCTCGAATGGTGCAGGGCTCGAGATTTGCCAGGTGCTGCATGAGCGTTACCCGATTGAATTTTTTTCGGTACAGCTCGTGACCACGATCATCCTGTGCATGTAGATGAAAGGTGTGTTTTCCCAGATCGATGGCGGCAATAGCTACTTTGCTCATGGCAATGATCTCCGATAAGCCCCCTGTGAAAGCTTAGTGGTCGATCACAGGGGGCGGCGGGGGTAGCCATTTCATTAGGGAACTGCATTTCAAATAATGTGGGAGCGAGCCTGCTCGCGAAGGCGTCAGACCGGGCAGTTCAGTGCTCAAGGCTTGCGCAATAAATAGGTATCCATGATCCAGCCATTGGCCAGCCGCGCAGCCTTTCGCACCCGTTGGATTTCATCCGCCACATCCTTGAGCCTGCCGCTGATCAGGATTTCATCCGGCGTCCCCAGATAGGCGCCCCAGTAAATCTCGGTGTCCTGATCCACCACCTGATGGTAAGCATCCTGGGCATCGAGCATCACCACCAGGCTGTCGGCATCGCTCACCTGCCCTGCCGCCAGACGCCGGCCCGTGGTGATTTCAACCGAGCGGCCAATCTGGTTGAGCGGCACCTTGTGCTGTGCCGCCAACGCCTGGACGCTGGTAATGCCGGGGATCACCTCGAACTCGAACGTGCAGGCACCTGAGGCCTGGATCGCCTGCAAGATGCGAAGGGTGCTGTCATACAGCGCGGGATCGCCCCACACCAGAAAACCACCACACTGGCCGTCAGACATTTCATCGTTGATCAGCCGTTCGAAGGTCTGCTGTTTGGCCAGGTTCAAGTCGTCGACACTGGTCTTGTAGTCCACCTCACCACGCTCGCGCTCCGGGCTTTGGGCTTCGACAAAACGGTAATCGCGATCGGTGATGTAGCGTTCGCAGATTTCGCGCCGCAAATCGATGAGTTTGTTTTTGCTCTCGCCCTTGTCCATGAGAAAAAAAACGTCGACCTGATTCAGCGCCTTCACCGCTTGCATCGTGATGTAGTCGGGATTGCCAGCACCTATGCCGATAACCAGGAGTTTTTTCATCACAGCAGATCCTCGGGGTCGGTGCCCGGCAAGCGCAGCCGCCAGCGGCCATGGAACCTCAGTTCGACCGCCGACAGGGGTTCGACGTCGATCAGGCTGGACGATGCGCCTTGCAACACCTGCGTCAGTGCGGCACGGATGACGAAGGGATGGGTAATGGCGACGATGTGCCCCGGCGTCGACTGCAACGTAGTCAACCATGCGCCGACGCGCTCGCCCAGTTGCACCAGTGACTCGCCACCGTGGAGTGCCGAAGCCGGGTCGCCCAGCCAATGCTGGAGCGTCTCGGAATCGTTTTTTTGCAGATCACTAATGCGTATTCCACTCCAGCGCCCGAAGTCACAGTCCCTCAGTGCGTCGACAATCTGCGGCGCGCTGCCAAACAGTTCGGCGGTTTGCCGGGTGCGCAACTCCGGGCCGCAGACAAGGCGCGCAGCGCCCCTGAACTGATTGCGACGGGAAAGCCTGAGCGCTTGCCAATCCATCTCCAAAGGCTCGTCCAGAGGAAAACGCGCCAATTTCTGTGCGACGGTTCGAGCGTGACAAATCAGGGTTAAACGGGTCGCCTGCACCAGCAATCACTCTAAAGATGGAAAGGAACGACGGCGTCAGGTGACCGCCATCGCGCAATTGTGCCGCAACAAAGCGGCCCCGGGTGGGGTTTAATTTTCCTGTTTGAAACGGATCCTTCAGTCATTTCCTGCCAGGTTTTCTGTTATGGCTGACCGCAACCAAGGCAATCACCTACAAGACTTTACGACATCGGCGTAGTCCCTTGGCACAGGCACTTCGCCCCTTTTTCGGGCACGGCCAGACCGCGCGAGAATTCACTAGACAGGCAGGACGCGATAATTAAATACTCCTTTCAACGTGCTGTTAAAACCTGTTCCACACTCATCCAGCAGGAGCCCGGATGCCCTTTCTTGAATACCCGATCAATGCGCCTGGCCAGGCATCGCCTGCGGCCGAATCGCCCGTTTCTTGTTTAATGCGGTCCATTCCAAAAAACATCTGACAAGAAAAAGAGTGGCGCCTGACAACGTTCAGACGACCACCGATTGAATGTGTGGAAAAACCGACAGTGAAAGTCAGGTTCGGCTCAAACCGCCGAATCGTTTGATACAGGAGTGTCTCCATGCTGGTCTTGCGTCCAGTCGAGTCAGCCGACCTGCCCCAGTTGCAGAGGCTGGCTCGTGAAAGCCTGGTGGGCGTTACATCCCTGCCCGACGATAGCGAACGGTTGCGCGGAAAAATCCTCGATTCCTGTGCGTCGTTCGAAAAGGACGTCGATGGTCATGGCCCGGAAAACTATTTCTTTGTACTCGAAGACCTGGCGACGCAGCACCTGGTCGGCTGCTCGGAGATCCTCGCCACGGCGGGGTTCAACGAGCCGTTCTACAGCCTGCGCAACCGGCACTTCACCAGTGCCTCGAGGGAACTGAACATTGAGCACGGTGTACCGACCTTGTCGTTGTGTCACGATCTCAGTGGCCACACCTTGCTGCGGGGCTTCCATATCGATGTCGCGCGTGTGTGCAGCGCGCATTCCGAACTGCTGTCGCGGGCGCGCCTGTTGTTCATCGCCACCCACGCCCGGCGTTTTTCCGAAACGGTGATCACCGAAATCATCGGCTACAGCAGTGATGAAGGCCACTCGCCATTTTGGGATGCCGTGGGCAAGCATTTCTTCGACTTGCCCTACGTCGAGGCCGAACGGCTTTGCGGCCTGCAGAGCCGCACCTTTCTCGCCGAACTGATGCCGCAGTATCCGATTTACGTGCCCATGCTGCCCCAGGCGGCACAGGACTGTATCGGCAGCATCCACCCCGATGGCCAGGAAGCCTTTGATATCCTCGAGCGTGAAGGCTTCGAAACCAACAGCTACATCGATTTGTTCGACGGCGGCCCGACCCTGTATGCGCGCACGTCGGGCATTCGTTCCATCGCCCACAGCCAGCGCGCTATCACGCTGCAGGGATCGGTGATCGATGCCCGCGGCAGCTTTCTGGTGAGCAACGAGTCCTTGAAGGACTACCGGGCCATCGTCGCCGATCTTGACTACATCACCGGGCAACCCGTCACGCTGGACGCAGCCATGTGCAAGGCGCTGAAGGTGACCGAGGGCAGCCCGATCAGGCTGATCGCACTGTGAATACCTGCCAGCGTCGTCACCGCCCGAGCACACACGAACAAGGAACAGCCGCATGATTGTCCGTCCGGTCCAGATCACCGATCTGCCCGCCCTGTTCACGCTGGTGCGTCAGGCCGTTCCGGGACTTACCAGCCTGCCGGYCGACAAAGAACGCCTGGCCCACCGGATCCGCTGGGCCCAACGCACTTTCGCCGGGCAGGTCGATCGGGCCGATGCCGATTATCTGTTCGTGCTCGAGGACGACGAGCAGCAAGTGGTGGGCGTCAGCGCCCTGACGGGTGGCGTCGGCCTGCGCGAGCCCTGGTACAACTACCGGGTCGGGCTGACGGTCAGCGCTTCAGAGGACCTGGGCATCCAGCGCCAGATCCCGACCCTGTTCCTGAGCAATGAATTGACCGGGCAATCGGAAGTCTGCTCGCTGTACCTGCGCCCCGATCAGCGCCAGGGAAGCAACGGCCGTTTGCTTTCGCTCGGGCGTTTGTTGTTTGTGGCCGAGTTTACGCAGCTGTTCGGCAACCGGCTCATCGCCGAGTTGCGCGGCAGTGCCGACGAACGAGGCGGCTCGCCGTTCTGGGACAGCCTCGGCCGGCACTTTTTCAAGATGGATTTCAGCCACGCCGATCACTTGTCCGGGCTGGGCAACAAATCGTTCATCGCCGAATTGATGCCGCGCCAGCCGCTGTACACCTGCCTGCTGACCGAACAGGCCCAGGCGGTGATCGGCAAGGCCCACCCGAATACCGAGCCGGCCCTGAAAATCCTCAGCGCCGAAGGGTTTGCCCACAAGGGTTACATCGATATCTTCGACGGCGGACCGGTCCTTGAGGCACCGGTTTCCGGGATCCGCACCGTGCGCGACAGCCAACCGCTGTCACTGGCCATCGGCTCGCCGGACGATAAAGCGCCCCTCTGGCTGATCCACAACCGCCGCCTGGAAAACTGCCGCATTACCTGCGCCCCGGCCCGACGGCTGGGCAACAGCCTGGTGGTTGATCGCCTGACCGCCAAGCGCTTGCAGTTGCAACCCGGCGACTCGGTGCGCGCCGTGCCGCTGCTTGACCAACGGCAACAGGCCGAAGCGGCGTGACTTATCAGCGCCATCTTTGCGACGTCAATCTGCCGGACCCGGCAAATTCGTCATCATTTTCCCCCTGCGCGCGTGATAGCCTTTTATTTCTTCGGCGTTGACATTTTTGCTCAAGCCCCTCCATTCCATTGGTGGAACTCATATGTCCAGGCTTTCCCATCAAGATTTGCGCCACAACTTTCGCCAATTGTTCGCCTCCGACACCTGCTACCACACAGCCTCGGTTTTCGACCCGATGTCGGCCCGCATCGCCGCCGACCTGGGCTTCGAAGTCGGGATCCTTGGTGGTTCGGTCGCCTCGTTGCAAGTGCTGGGCGCCCCTGACTTTGCCCTGATCACCCTCAGCGAATTCGCTGAACAGGCCACCCGCATCGGCCGTGTCGCCCAGTTGCCGGTGATTGCCGACGCCGACCACGGCTACGGCAACGCGCTCAACGTCATGCGCACCATCGTCGAGCTCGAACGGGCCGGCGTCGCCGCGCTGACCATCGAAGACACCCTGCTGCCTGCGCAGTTTGGCCGCAAATCCACCGACCTGATCACGGTCGCCGAAGGTGTCGGCAAGATCCGCGCGGCACTGGAAGCCCGCTGCGATAAGGAAATGGCAATCATCGCCCGTACCCATGCGGGGATTGCGCCGGTGCAGGAAATCATCAGCCGCACCCGGCAATACCAGCGCGCCGGGGCCGACGGTATCTGCATGGTGGGCGTAAAGGACTTCGACCATCTGGAGCAGATCGCCGAGCACCTGAGCGTGCCGCTGATGCTGGTGACCTACGGCAATCCGCTGCTACGCGATGACAAGCGCCTGGCCGAACTGGGTGTTCGTGTGACCATCGACGGCCATGGCGCTTACTTCGCCGCGATCAAGGCGACCTACGACAGCCTGCGCGAGCAACGCCAGATACTCACCCAGACGTCGGACCTGAACGCGACCGAGCTGACGCACACCTACACGCAACCGGAGGAATACATCCGCTACGCGGAAGAATTCATGAGCGTGAAGGAATGACGGTTTAAACAGACACGCCGCCATCGCGAGCARGCTCGCTCCCACAATTRATCGCGGGTGTACGTAAATGACGGGYTCACCGCAAATCTACTGTGGGAGCGAGCTTGCTCCGGGCGGCGTTCCGACGATGGGGCCATCACAGCCAACATCCACATCGCCTGACACTCAGCCATCGCGAGCARGCTCGCTCCCACAATTGATCGCGGGTGTATGCAAATGATGGGCTCGCTCCCACAGGTTTTGCAGTGTGCAATCACACCGAGTCGAGCAGTTCGGGATGGGGTTTGCCATTGCCGCAACAGATCACTCGATTGCGCCCGGTGGTCTTGGCTTCGTATAGCGCATGGTCGGCGTCATTGAGCCAGAGCATCGCGTCGGCGTGGGCCGGGTTGAAGGAGGCCAGGCCAATGCTCAGGCTGACTTTCAGCGCCGGGTTCTGCTCGTCCCCCAAGGTGGCGAATCGATCGCGCAGGGCCTCCATGACGGCGACGGCGCGGTTCAGGGGCAGGTCCGGAAGGATCACGCAGAACTCGTCACCGCCGTAGCGCCCTGCCACATCGGTCGCTCGCAGGCTGTGCCTGAGCATTTTGCTCAACTGACGCAGGACGATGTCGCCGGCAACATGGCCGTAGGTATCGTTGATGGCTTTGAAATGGTCGATATCGATCAGCGCGATAGCCCCGCCTTTTTGCTGACGTTTGCAACGCTGGAACTCGACCTCCAGCTGGTCCTTCCAGGAGCCATGGTTCAGCAGGCCCGTCAGGCTGTCGGTGCGGCTCAGTGCCAGCAGTTCACGCTTCTGACGGCCGAGGGCATGGGCCTGGCGGAAGCAGAACCAGCCCAGCGCCAATGGATACAGGCACAGCAATGGCAAACAGGCATAGAGCTGCACCGGGCTGGTAGCGGGAATGAACGCCGGGGCGAAAATCTGCAAGCCTACGCAGAGGCCCAGCACTTGCGCGGCCGTCCCGGCCAGCAGGAAGCGCAAGCCGCCGATGGCCACGTTATGCATGGCCATCATGGAGATGGTGGTCGCACTGGGCAGTGGATTGAATTGCATGGCGGCAATCCAGAATCCGCCGAGAAAGGCATCGATCAGCAGATTGCGGTGTTCGGCATGATAGGGCGTCCTGGCCCGGCGCGCCCATTGGTAAGCCAGGTGCGGCCAGACCAGGCCGTTGAACCACATGAATCCCCAGACCCAGGGCGCCGGATCGAGTGGATACATCGCCGCACTCACACACACCAATCCCAGGGCCACCCCCAGGATTCGCGATGTATAGAGCCTCCTGGCCAATGAAGATCCCTTTCCTCCCGTTTTTGCCATAGGGCCTCTGTGCCACTCGACGGAATGCGATAACAGCCTGTGTCTGTGTGCTGGAGTCTATCAGGGTGAAATCAAATAGCCATCACCGACTGACAGGCTGAATATCGCGACATCACGCTCGAATAAAAGCAAAAGCCTCGTCTCCAGAAACGGCTATACATGAAAGAAGGGTTGATCAATGACCATAAGAGGAGGCCCATGCAGACCTTTCAAGTATTGATCATCGGCAGCGGTTTTGGCGGACAATGTGCTGCAATCAATTTGCTCAAGGTCGGCATCGACGATTTCCGCCTGCTGGAGCGACGGGATTTCTTCGGCGGCACCTGGTGCCAGAACACCTATCCCGGCGCGGCAGTCGATGTGCCTTCGCCGCTGTACTCCTTGTCTTTCGCCCCGTATCGCTGGACGCAAATGTTCGCCGGACAGGCCGAACTGCACCGCTACACCCGCCATGTGGTGGAACACTTCGGCCTGCGGGGCAAGGTGGAACTGGACGCTAATGTCGAGCGCGTCGAATGGGACGACGCCAGCAGGCGCTGGACGGTTTACACCGCCGGAAAAGGCTCGTTTTGCGCGCAGTTCCTGATCAACGCGACCGGGCCGTTGAGTCAACCGGTGGTGCCGCACTTCAACGGACAGGAGCGTTTTCAGGGCAAGACTTTCCACACCAACAACTGGGATCACGGCTACGACTACCGGCAAAAATCCGTGGCCATCGTCGGCAGCGGCGCCAGTGCGGCCCAGGTCATTCCGGCCATTGCCCCGGACGTCGGGCACTTGCATGTGTTCCAGCGCACGCCCCACTGGGTATTGCCCCGGGCTGATCGCAGGTTTGGCCGCTTCCAGCGCTGGCTGCTGGGGCTCAAGCCCGTCTACAAGTTGCTGCGCTGGGGTATCTACTGGCAATTCGAAACCCGGGTGTTTGGCTTCAAGTATTCGAAGCCGGCCGTGCACAGGGTTCAGCGCCAGGCCCTGCGCTTGCTCAAGCTCCAGGTGCCGGACGCCGAACTGCGGCGCAAACTGACGCCGGACTACACCATGGGCTGCAAACGGGTGATTCTGTCCAGCACGCTGTACCCGGCACTGGCCCGCCGCAACGTGACGCTGCACAGCCGCGAACAAGGCATCGCGGCCATCGACGAAACCGGGATCGTTACCCTCGATGGCCAACATATAGACGTGGACCTGATCGTCTGGTCCACCGGCTACGATGCCACCGACGGGGTGATTTGCTACCCGGTAACGGGCAAAAACGGCACATGTCTCAAGGAGGTCTGGGCACAATACCCGCGGGCCTATCTCGGCACCGCCCTGCCCGACTTCCCCAACCTGTTCATCGTCACCGGGCCGAACACCGGCTTCGGCCACACCTCGGCGCTGTTCATCATCGAATCGCAGATGAATTACATCCTCGATTGCATTCGCACCTTGAAGGATCAAGGTTTACGCAGCATCGAAGTTCGCCATGAGGCGGAACGTACCTACACTGAAATGATCCACCGGGAAATGGAACGCACCGTGTGGAAGTCCGGCGGTTGCCACAGTTGGTATCAAAGCAGGAGCGGTCATGTGATTGCCATGTTTCCGGGGTTCAGCTTCAGCTTTCATCGCTTGACCCGAGCGCTGAAACCCGCTGATCACATTTTGTCCTGAGCAGATACAAGGGAGACGCGTGATGCTTTTGTTGTTCGTCGTTCTCGCGGTGTTCGTCGCCTGGAGCTGGCTGACCTACCCGGCCATCGGCTACTGGCTCTATGACTTGAACATGGCGGCCGAGGCCAAGTTGTACCGGCTGCACAAAATCGTCGTGCCCATCCCCGAGATGACCGTCTCGACCTGGCAAGGCGGGCCGTACGAGGCCACCAGCAGTGTGCTGATGCTCCATGGCTTCAGCGCTGACAAGAACATCTGGCTGCGTTTTGCCCGACACTTCGTCGGCAGCCACCGGGTGATCATCCCGGACATCGCCGGCCATGGCGAAACCGGCTTCAAGGCCGGCGGCGGCTATGACATTCCGCTACAGGCCAAGCGCATGATCCAGCTGCTGGACGTGTGCGGGGTGGAGAAAGTCCATGTCATCGGCAATTCCATGGGCGGCTACATGGCCGCATGGCTCGCGGCCACGTACCCCGAGCGCATTGTGTCCTTGGCACTGATCGACCCGGCGGGTGTCACCGCGCCCGAGCCCAGTGACCTCGAGCGGCATCTGGCCAAGGGCCACAACCCGTTTCTGATTCACTCGCGCGAAGAATTCCAGCGCTTCTACGCCATGACCATGGCTTCGCCACCCTGGGTACCGAAGCTGGTTCTCGATGCCGTCGCCCAGCGCTATGAACAGTCCTGCGAGGAGCTGGAAGAAATCTTCCGCGAAATGCGCGCCAGTCCGCCGATGGAACCGCACCTGCCCGACATCACCGCCCCGGCTCTGTTGCTGTGGGGACGCAAGGACCGGCTGATCGATGTCAGCAGCGTGGCGGTCTGGAGCAAGGGCATCGCCGACCTGCGCGTGCATATCTGGGACGCCGTCGGGCACATGCCCATGGTGGAAGCCCCCACCGGTTCGGCGCGGCTGTATCGGGAGTTTTTGGCATCGCTGCGCTCGGAGAGCCCACAGGATCAACGACTGCATTAGGGGGGCGTTCTCAATTAGTTTCCCCWCCGCGTTGTCGCCTTAAAGCTGGCCAGGCAAGGCGTAGGCCGCTGGGAATGGTTGTTCCCTTTCCAAGGCCTGCAACGCAGCMTGGCCMGYTTTAAGGCACAACCCGAAGGGCCGGRYCTGCTGTTGTGCAGGGCAAGGCGCGAGAAGCGYRGTTTGGTCATTCCAAATMAGCTTSGAGCAACRCAGCCCTGCACAACAGCAGACCCGGCGCGGTAGGGAAACTAATTGAGAACGCCCCCTAACAGTCCTTTGCAGAATGAAGTTCGTCAGAAACTTCGTTTGTCGGCGTCGCGCAAGGCTGCGATCTTTTGTCCATCCTTTACGTCACCGCGCCAGGAATCCTGTTCATGAACCACCCGAGCTTCGTCAGCCCTGACCTGATCCGCCAACGCTTCTCCAAAGCGATGTCCGACATGTATCGCGAGGAAGTGCCGTTGTACGGCGCGTTGATGGAACTGGTGGAGCAGACCAACCGTCACGTACTGGACAGCGATCGGCAAATCCTGCAGCAGCTCACCAGCACCGGCGAAATCGAGCGCCTGGACCTGGAGCGTCATGGGGCGATCCGCGTCGGTACGACCGATGAACTGGCGACACTCGCCCGCCTGTTCGCGGTGATGGGCATGCAACCGGTGGGTTACTACGACCTGACACCGGCCGGTGTGCCGGTGCATTCCACGGCTTTTCGCGCGGTGCATGAAGCGGCGTTGCAGGTCAGCCCGTTTCGAGTATTCACCTCGCTGTTGCGCCTGGAATTGATCGAAGACCTGGAGCTGCGAGCGTTCGCCCAGTCGATGCTCGACCGGCGCTCGATCTTCACCCCCACGGCCCTCTCCCTCATCGAACGTGCCGAATCCCGGGGTGGGCTGACCGAGCAGGAAGCCCTGGCGTTCGTCGAACAGGCCCTGGAAACGTTTCGCTGGCACCACAGCGCCACCGTCACTGCCGAGCAGTATCGACAACTCAGCGCCCAGCATCGCCTGATCGCCGACGTGGTGGCGTTCAAGGGCCCGCACATCAACCACCTGACACCACGGACCCTGGACATCGACATCGTCCAGGCGCAAATGCCGGCCCACGGCATCACCCCCAAGGCGGTGATCGAAGGCCCGCCCCGCCGCCAATGCCCGATCCTGTTGCGCCAGACCAGTTTCAAGGCCCTGGACGAGCCGATTGCCTTCACCGATCAAAACCAGGCTCGCGGCAGTCACAGCGCCCGTTTCGGCGAAATCGAACAGCGCGGTGCCGCCCTCACGCCCAAAGGCCGGGCACTGTACGACCGCTTGCTCAATGCCGCGCGGGACGAACTCAAGGACTTCCCCAACGAAGCCAACGCTGCGCGATACAACGCACTCATGGCGCAGCACTTCAACGAATTCCCTGACACCTGGGAAGACATGCGCCAACAGGGCCTGGCTTATTTCCGCTACTTCGTGACGGAAAAAGGCCTGGCGGCGGGTGACCTGACAAACGCCGCCCTGGAAGACTTGCTCGGCAGCGGTTGCCTGCGGGTTGAACCGCTGGTCTACGAAGACTTCCTGCCGGTCAGCGCTGCGGGGATTTTCCAGTCGAACCTTGGGGATGCGGCGCAGACCCGTTACGGCGTGCACGCCAACCAGCGAGCCTTCGAACAGGCTCTGGGGCGGCCGACGATCGATGAACTGGAGCTGTATGCCGACAGCCAGCGGCGTTCGATCGAGCAGTGTTTCGCGGCGTTGGCCGATGTCGTTCAAATCAATAAAAAACATGACTGAACGACTTCTCACCGCTCAATAAAAAAACGGGCGACCTGTTGGTCGCCCGTTTTTTTTATATCCGAAACTTTCAATACAGCAAAAAAGTGTTCGCCCAGTGCACTGGCCTCGGCAATCCATGCACTGGTAAAGAGCCTTGCACTGGGCGAACGGAAAATATTTTAGTAGAAGTGGCTAAATATGTCCGTGCGGTAAAGATGAAATTTATCGACACCATATGTAATAAAATGTCGACTTAAATCCTATCCCGCACCGAGCCACAAACTCACCAGTTCGACCATACGAGCTGATTATTCCTATACAAAACTTGTACAAAAATAATCAGCCCGTATAGAGCCATTACCCAATATTAGTGCCTGCTGGTCACCGTCAATATATCGGTATAAACCACGTTCACGCTTTGCCCGACTTTCAAGTCCTTGAGTTTGGCCTGGACCTCGGGGCGTTTGACGTCGACGGTCTTGGACTGGCCTTCCGGGTTTTCGAAGGTCACCTGGTGTTTTTTCACGTCAATGTGGGTGATTTTCAACTGCACTTTCACCTGACGATAAGCTTCGCCGCCAGGGTTGGCGCTACCTGGCGCAGCACGCATTTCGCCGGTGGCTTCGGCGGTGCCGGGCAGGCCTTTGTCGACATCGGTGTCGAGGTAGGCTGCAACGGCGCTGGTGACCCTGATATCGACTGAATCGCCGGCCTTGAGATTGCCGAGGTTTTTCGCCTTGTCGGTCAGTTGCACAGGGAACTCATTACCCTGCGGGCCTTTAAGGACTACGGAATGATTCGCAGCATCAACCGAAACGACGGTGGTGGTGACCTGATCAGCCACCACGACTTCGGACAGCGGAATATCGGCGGCAACTGCGCCAAAACTGGCGGCAGACAGCAAGGTTGCGAGGGTGATGGCTTTAGTCAGTGCGTGGCGTTTCATAGACAGAACTTTCCCTGTGATTGATGGCAACAAACGGCGTTGAAACCGGGCTCAACGCCATGTGTGCGAAGAGCATAGACGCTGTTCGGCGAGTGGTCGCGGCGGGTGGATGATTTTCGTGGCGCAGGGCATTAGTACCCGGTCATTTCCAGATATCCGCTCCCTGCATGGCTGCCACTGAGGCGCACCGGGCCTTCCCAATACGGAATGCGCAAGTCCATCCAGGCCTGGGGATTGAGCGCGGTGATGGCGATTTCGAGATGCCTGGCGGGGATCTTGATCGACCAGCGCACAGGTATCTCGCGTCCAGCCACGCGGGCGGTGTCTTGTGGCGTGAGGCTGATGTCGCCGGCGTGCAGCAATTGTGTCTGGCCCCGGGCGTCGATCCAGGTGCCGGTGAGGTAAGGCTCCCCGTCCTTTTGCCGCATGCGATACAGCATCACCTGCTCGCCGCTGTCCAGGTGCAGGGAGAACCAGTCCCAACCGGTCTGATTGCCTGTCAGGGGCTGGCTGCTCCATTCGCGGTCAAGCCAGGCCGGGCCACTGACCTGAAAGGTCTGGCCGTCGATGTCCAGCGTACCGCTGGCCTGGAAAAACGGCTGGCTGTAGTAATACGAGGCCTGACCCTGCTCGGATTTCTGGCTGAACCCCTGGTCCCCCTGAAGCACCAGCGGACCTGTCGAGGTCAACCGCAATCGGTAGCTGAAACGCCGGTCACGAGCACTGAGCTGCAGGTCGGCTAACGGGTCATCGGCAGTCGCCTGGCTGCGCAACTGCCAGTCGTCGATCCACGCATTGAACGGCGCGACGCTGACACCGGCCTGACCGACGCCACCACGGGCATAGCGTTCAGCCGCGTGATGCACCGTTGCCGATGTCACCGCCGCGTGACCGAGCCAGATCGTCTGATTCTGCCAACCCGCCACCTCGGGGGTGGCTTTCAAGGCACTGCGGAACAACGTCCATTGCGCGCCGAACTCATGCCCCTGAGCGTCCTTCAGGTTGGCCGTGACGTACCACCATTCGATGCGAAAGCCGTCGTGCGGGCCGTGATCCGCCGGGAAGCTGAACACCCGACCGGGCACCACCGGGGCGAACGCAGCGGCCTGGTTGCCCAGCCCGGCAAAACCCTTTTCCAGCGGTGCCGGTTGATCGCAACCGCTCGCTAGCAGCGCCAGGAGCAACACGCAGGCTTTAATCTTCATGGGCAAACGTCCGCAGCAGGTCCGCCGGTTGTGTGCGGTACAAACGGTACAACGGCCAGGCCGAGGCCAGCAGCGTCGCCACCAGCGCCAGACCCATCAGTTGCAACAGTTGCCATGGAAACACCCGCAACGGCAGGCGCCAGCCAAAGGCCTGCACGTTGATCACCGTGTCCAGGCACCACGCCAGGGCGATGCCCAGCGGCAACGCCAGCACCAGGGTCAGCAGCGCCAGCAGCCAGGTTTGCCCGAGGTTGAGCAACATCAAATGCCGACGTGTCACCCCCAGTGCCCACAGCGGCGCCAGTTGCCCGAGACGGCTCTGGCTTTGGGTCAACAGACTGATGAACAGCGCCACCCCGGCCACGCACAGCGTCAGGCTATTGAGCGCGGCGGTGGCGGCGAAGGTGCGTTCGAAGACTTGCGTGGACCAGCCCTTGAGCCGCGCCTGATCGACGATGCGGCTGTCGTCCAGGGTAAAACGCGCCTGTAATGCCGCGACGAACGCCGGGATCGACGCCGGCTCGATGCGCAGGTTGAAGCGGCTCGGTGTCAATTGCGGCCAGCCGCGCTGGAGGTGATTGATATTGACCAGAATGTGGCCATTGGGATTGCCGTAGTCGGCGTAGATCCCGACGATCCGCGGCGACCACGGGCCGGTGGGCGTCGGCAGCGTCAGGTGATCGCCGAGCTGCACGCGCAGGCGCCGGGCCAGTTGCTCACTGAGCATCACCGCATCGTCCTTGGCCAGTCGCTCCCAAGGGTTGTCACCCAAGGCTTCGAGCAGCGGCCAGTGCTGACGATAGGTCGGGTGGTCGATGATCCCGGACAGGTCCGTCGGCCAGCCCTGCAACTGGATCGACACCTSCCAGTTGGGCAGCACTGCCGCCAGTTGCGGCCGCTGGTTGAGCCAGCTGTGCAGTTCCCTGGACTGCGCCGGGTTCTGTGGGTTGAGGTAAAGCTCGGCCGTCAGCCGTTGCTCAAGCCAGTCGCTGAAGGTTTGGCGGAACCCCGCGGTCATGCTGCCGGCTCCGATATTCGCCGCCATGGCCAGCAGCAGCGCCATCAACGCCAGGCTCAGGGCCGGCAGTTGCTGGCGGCAATCGGCGACAAACCACTGGCCGAGCACCGAGCGACTGCGCTGCGAACCGAGACTGAGCAGCGAACTGAGCACCACCGGCAGTGCCAGTGCAGCACCGATCAACAGTGCCGCCATCAACACGAAGCCAATGACCAGGCTGTCACCGAAAATCAACGCCAGCAGCGCGATCACCCCGGCCATTGCCGCCACCCCGCCCTGGCGTCGCAACCAGCGGGCATGGGCCTGATGCCAGGCTTGCGGGTCGGCCAGCGCCAGCAAGGGCAAGCGCGCCGCCCGCAGCAGGCTGCCGGCACCGGCCAGCAACGCGCCGATCAGGCTCAAGCCGATACCGCTGAACCACCACGACAGGCTGAGGCTCAACTGTCCCGCCACTTCGGCGCCGTACAAGCCACGCAGGCTGGCGGCGACATCGGGCAACAGCACACCGGCCAGCAGGTAGCCGCTGACCACCCCGGCTACACCGCCGATCAGGGCCAGCCCACCCAATTCGACGGCGAGACAAGCGATCAGCATCCGCGCACTCACGCCGCAGGCACGCAGGGTCCGGAGCAAGCCTCGGCGTTGCTCCAATGCCAGCCCGATGGCGGCGTGCACGATAAACAGGCCGACCACGAAAGACAGCACCCCCAGGGCATCGAGGTTCAGGTGAAAGCTTTCGGTCAGGCGCGCCAGGTTGTTTTCTTCGCTGGCGCGCCTGAGTTGCAGCTGCCCCTTGAGCGAATCCGGCAGCAGTGCGGTGAAATCCTTCGGTAACAGCAGTCGCGACAACTGATCCGGCATCCCCAGAGTCTGCTGGGCAAAACCGATGTCCACCAGCAGTACCCCGGGCGCCATATCGGCTTGAATGTGCAGCGGTGGTAGCGCCATGCCCGCCAGGTTCAAGGGCCGGTCACCCTCACGCAAACCCAGTGCCTGCAAGGTCTGCGACGATATCCAGGTAGTGCCCGGCGGGCTGAAAAAATCGACCACCTGTTCAATCGCCAGGGCCTGCCCGGCCACCGCCGCGCCCGCCGGCAGCGACACCGGCTCGATGCCCATCAACTGCAAGCGCTGCTCTTCATGGCCCTTGAGCGTGACTCGCCCTTGCAGTACCGGTGACACCGGCCACCCCGCTCGGCGCAGATCGACAAACCATTGCTGCGGGAACGTGCCGCCGCCGGGCGCAACGAGGCTGGCCTGGGGTTCGCCGCCGATCAACTGACTGGCGCGGGCATAGCTGTCGCGGGCCTGGCTGTTGAGTGCCTGGACGCCGGTCAGCAGACTGGTAGCCAGCCACAACCCGGTCAGTACACTGAAAAACTGCACCGGATGCTGCCGCCAGTGGCTGAGCAGCGCGCGCAGGGTTTCGCTGAAAATGCGCATGTCAGCGCTCTCCCGCACCGGCCAGGCGACCGCCGCACAGCAGCGCCTTTTCTGCCAGCCGTGCCGCCACCCCCGGACTGTGGGTGACCATCAACAGGCTGGTGGGGCTGTCGTCGAGCAACTCCAGCAGCAGCTGCAACACCTCGGCGGCGGTGGTTTCATCGAGGCTGCCGGTGGGCTCGTCGGCCAGCAGCAATGGCGGGCGCGACGCCAGCGCCCGGCCCAGCGCAACCCGTTGCTGCTGGCCGCCGGACAGTTGCTCCGGGTAGCGCCGCAGCAGCTCGCCCAAGCCCAGGCGCTGCACCAGATGCGCCTGCCAGTGCGGATCATGGCGCCCCGCCAGACGCGCCTGAATCGCTAGATTGTCTTCGACCCGCAGGCTGCCGATCAGGTTGAACTGCTGGAACACCAGGCCGATTTCCGTACGGCGCCAGTTCGCCAGTTGCCCTTCATTCATTTGTTCCAGACGATGCCCGCCACTGCGAATGCTGCCGCGATCGATCCTGTCCAGCCCGGCGATCAGGTGCAGCAAGGTGCTTTTGCCACTGCCCGACTCGCCCATCAGCGCCAGGCTGCTGCCGGGCCTGAGCGTCAGGTCGACGCCTTGCAGCACCGGCAGCGGCCCCTGCGGGGTGGCGTAGCTTTTGAAAACGCCATGGACTTCGAGCATGGGTCAACCTGTTGGGTATGCGTGGCCCAAGGATAGCGGTCCTGAATGGTTTTTGTCCGTTGCTGATGATCGCCCTGCCCGAGTGCCGCCCTACCCTCGAAGCTGGTCTGACCATAACGATAAAAAACGGAGACGCCATGCCTCGTTTCACCTTGAGCCCTCATGGGCTGCTCGCTTGCCTAATCACTGCCTGCCTTGCGCAATCGGTGGTCGCCGCCGACGCACCGGTCGCGGCCAGCCCGCAAACCACGGCCAGTAACGCCGCCGTACTGCAACAACTGCCCTTCACCGACCGCACCGACTACGAGTCGGTCACCAAAGGCTTGATCGCGCCCTTCAAGGGCCAGGTCAAGGACGCCTCGGGCAAGGTCATCTGGGATATCCAGGCCTATGACTTCCTCGCCAAAGACCAGGCCCCGGAGTCGGTCAACCCGAGCCTGTGGCGCCTGGCCCAGCTCAGCGCCCATGCCGGACTGTTCGAAGTCAGCCCACGGCTGTATCAGGTTCGCGGCCTCGATCTGGCCAACATGACCATCATCGAAGGCGACGACGGGCTGATCATCATCGACCCGCTGACCATGGCCGAAACTGCCAAGGCAGCACTGGACCTGTACTACCAGAACCGCCCGCACAAACCGGTGGTGGCGGTGATCTACAGCCATACCCACGTCGACCACTTCGGTGGCGTGCGCGGGGTCATCGACGAGGCCGACGTCAAGGCCGGCAAGGTCAAGGTGTTCGCCCCCGCCGGGTTCATGGAACACGTGATGAGCGAGAACGTCTACGCTGGCAACGCCATGAGTCGCCGCGCGCAGTTCCAGTTCGGCAGCCTGCTGCCCCGTGGCGAAAAAGGCCAGGTCGATGCCGGCCTGGGCAAGAGCACGCCGAGCGGCGGCACCGTCACCTTGATCCCGCCCACCGACCTGATCGACAAAGAACTGGAAACCCGCACCATCGCCGGCCTCGACGTGGAGTTCCAGTTGACCCCGGGCACCGAGGCGCCGGCGGAGATGAACCTGTATCTGCCGCAGTTGCGCGCCTTGTGCATGGCAGAAAACGCCACGCAAATGATGCACAACATCCTCACCCCCCGCGGCGCGCAAGTGCGTGACGCCAAGGCCTGGGCCGAGTACCTGGACAGCAGCCTGGCGCGTTACGGTGACAAGAGCGATGTGTTGTTCGCCCAGCACAACTGGCCGACCTGGGGCGGCGAGCGCATCCGCACCTTCCTCGCCGACCAGCGCGACATGTACGCCTTCCTCAACGACCGCACCCTGCACTTGCTGAATCAGGGCCTGACGTCGCTGGAAATCGCCGACTCGATCAAGAAACTGCCCGGCAGCCTGGACCAGAAGTGGTACACCCGTGGCTACTACGGCTCGCTGAGTTTCAACACCCGCGCGGTGTATCAGCGCTACATGGGTTTCTATGACGGTAACCCGGCCAACCTCAATCCACTGCCACCGGTAGAAACGGCCAAGCGTTCGGTCGAAGCCATGGGCGGCGACGCGGCCGTGCTGGGGAAAATGCAGGCGGCAATGGCCAAGGGTGAATACCGCTGGGCCGCGCAACTGGGCAATCAGTTGCTGTTCGCCAACCCGGACAACGGCGATGCGCGCAAAGCCCAGGCCGAGGCGCTGGAGCAAATGGGCTATCAAAGCGAAAACGCCACCTGGCGCAACATGTACCTGACCGGCGCCATGGAACTGCGCAACGGCGTGCCACCCCAAGCGAGCAGTTCGGTATCGGTGGACATGGTGCGGGCGATGAGCCCACAGATGTTCTTCGACTTCCTGGCGGTGCGCCTGGACAGTGAAAAGGCTGTAGGCCATGACCTGACCCTGAACTGGACCTTCGAGGATCAGAACAAGGACTTCAACCTGACCCTGCGCAATGGTGTGCTGACCCACCGTGCCGGGCTCAATCCCCAGGCGGACGCCAGCGTGACCATGACCAAGGCAACCCTGGAACAGATCAGCCTCAAGCAACTGGATATCCCGACAGCGATCCAGAAAGGCCTGATCAAGTTGCAAGGCAGTGGCAAGAAGCTTGGGGAGTTGATGAGCAGCCTCGATACCTTCGCGCCGCAGTTCAATATCGTGACGCCTTGAACCGGTGACGCGGCAAACCGCGTCGCCTCCATCTCGAGCAGGTCGGATCGCCGCGCCGTCGCTCCCACACTGGATCTGTGTCATTCACAAAAGCTGTGAACAGCCTGGATCCCTTGTGGGAGCGACTGACTGGTCTTATTTGGCCGTAAACTTGGTGTAGCTATTGATCAGGTTGCGATAGTTCGGCAGGCGCTCAGAAAGCAGGTTGGCCAGGCCTTCCATGTCGTTACGCCAGTCGCCTTGCAGCTCGCAGGCCACGGAGAACCAGTTCAGCAGGTGCGCACCGGCGGCCGACATGCGTGCCCAGGCCGCTTGTTGCACGGTGGTGTTGAAGGTGCCGGAAGCATCGGTCACCACAAACACCTCAAAGCCTTCGGCAATGGCCGACAGGGTCGGGAACGCCACGCATACGTCGGTCACCACACCGGCGATGATCAGTTGCTTGCGTCCGGTGGCCTTGATCGCCTTGACGAAGTCTTCGTTGTCCCAGGCGTTGATCTGGCCCGGGCGTGCAATGAACGGCGCGTCCGGGAACTGCGCCTTGAGTTCCGGCACGATCGGACCGTTCGGACCGCTGTCGAAACTGGTGGTGAGGATGGTCGGCAATTTGAAGAACTTGGCGATGTCACCCAGGGCCAGCACGTTGTTCTTGAACTCGTTGGGCGAGAAATCCTGTACCAGCGAGATCAGACCGGTCTGGTGGTCGACCAGCAATACCACGGCATCGTCTTTGTTCAGGCGTTTGTACGGAACGTTGCTCATTGGAAACTCCTTGATGGATGGTTGTTGCAGTCAGCGCCGACCTGTTGGGCCGGCGCTTTTTTAAAAGAGTCAGAAGGCAAAACACGAGCAGCCAAAGGCGCCCCAGAAACCGGCGAAATCGCTGACCGGCGCGTTCGACAGGCGCGCCCGTTCATGGCTGTGTGAATGCACCGCGCACGGGCCGCTGCAATGGTGAACCTGGGCCTGCATTGGCGAGGTCGGGCGCCAGTGGCCCGGGACCTTCACCACCGGCGACCAGTCCGGCAGTACCGGCACGCTGGCCGGCCCGAGTTTTTCAAAGTCACCGGCGCCGTACACCACCTTGCCGCCGACCACGGTCAGCACCGACTCGATCCACTTGATCGCCTCTTCATCGACGCTGAAGAAATCCGCGCTGAGGGCGGCGACGTCGGCCAGTTGCCCGACCTTGATCTGGCCTTTCTTGCCTTGCTCCGACGAGAACCAGGCGCTGCCGTGGGTGAACAGTTCCAGCGCGGTCAGGCGCGGAAGGCCTTCGGCGTGCAGCTCCATGCCGCCGACGGTGCGACCGCTGACCATCCAGTACAGCGAAGTCCACGGGTTGTAGCTCGACACCCGCGTCGCGTCGGTACCGGCACCGACCGGTACGCCCTCGGCCAGCATGCGCTTGATCGGTGGCGTGGCTTCGGCCGCTTTCGCGCCGTAACGCTCGACGAAATATTCCCCCTGGAACGCCATGCGATCCTGAATCGCAATGCCGCCGCCCAGCGCCCTCACCCGCTCGATGTTTTGTGGGGTGATGGTTTCGGCGTGGTCGAAAAACCACGGCAAACCATTGAACGGAATGTCGCGATTGACCTTCTCGAACACGTCGAGCATGCGGCTGATGGATTCGTTGTAGGTGGCGTGCAAACGGAACGGCCAGCGTTGCTCAACCAGATGGCGCACCACTGGTTCCAGTTCGGCTTCCATGGTTTGCGGCAGGTCCGGGCGCGGTTCGAGGAAGTCTTCGAAGTCCGCCGCCGAGAACACCAGCATTTCCCCGGCACCGTTGTGCCGCAGGTAATCGTCGCCCTGGTGCAGCTTCACGCTACCGGTCCAGTTCTTGAAGTCGGTCAACTCTTCCTTGGGCTTCTGGGTGAACAGGTTGTAGGCGATGCGCACGGTCAGTTGCTCATCCTTCGCCAACTGTTCGATCACCTGGTAATCGTCCGGGTAATTCTGGAAACCGCCGCCGGCATCGATGGCACTGGTCAGGCCCAGGCGATTGAGTTCGCGCATGAACTGGCGGGTCGAGTTGACCTGATACTCCAGCGGCAGCTTCGGCCCCTTGGCCAGCGTCGAGTACAGAATCATCGCGTTCGGCCGCGCCACCAGCATGCCGGTCGGCTCGCCGTTGGCGTCGCGCACGATCTCGCCACCCGGCGGGTTCGGCGTGTCGCGGGTGTAACCGGCTACGCGCAATGCGGCGCGGTTGAGCAAGGCACGGTCGTACAGGTGCAACACGAACACCGGGGTGTCCGGTGCCGCCTGGTTGAGCTCGGCCAGGGTCGGCATGCGCTTTTCCGCGAACTGGAATTCGTTCCAGCCACCGACCACCCGCACCCACTGCGGCGTCGGCGTACGGTCGGCCTGGTCCTTGAGCATGCGCAAGGCATCGGCCAGGGACGGTACACCTTCCCAGCGCAGTTCGAGGTTGTAGTTCAAGCCACCACGGATCAGGTGCAAATGCGAGTCGTTGAGCCCGGGAATCACACAGCGGCCCTTGAGGTCGATCACCTGGGTGTTCGAGCCCCGCAGGGCCATGGCCTGGGCATCGCTGCCCACCGCGACAAAACGCCCGTCGCTGATCGCCACGGCACTGGCGAGCGGTTTTTCGCGGTCAACGGTGTGGAATTGACCATTGAACAGAATCAGATCGGCGTTCATCACGGTTCCTCGTGCAAAGTAGCGGGAGACAGCCAGGGCGCAAACAGACGCGTCGCCATGGGCATGAAGATGTAAACCACCGATAGCACGATGGTCAGGGTGATCAGGAACGTGGCCACCACGTAATTGGAGAGCAAGGCGTTGAGCCGCAACAGCGGCCCCCAGAGCAGCGGCACCAGCAAGGTGTGCGGCAGGATCACCAGCAGCGTCACCACGGCCTGCTTCCAGCGCGGCGGTGGCGTCCCGGCTTCGGCCTGGGGCGAGAACCAGAACTCGTTGACCGGATTAACCTCTGTCTGGTCGCCGTCGGCGAGCATCGGCGCGGCTTGGTCGACCAGTTCCTGGCGTTGCGGTGAGTCGAGCCAGTTCTGCATCGCTTCGGTCGAGCAAAAGCGCAACACGCAGGTGTAGGTGTCGAGGCCGGCGTTCTTGCCACGCACCACATCCACGCCCAGGTGCCCGACGTTCAGTGCGGCCACCTTGACGATGTTGCGCAGCCAGGCTTCATAAGGCACTTCGAAACCGGCCTTGACCCGGTGTTTGACGATCAGGGTCACCACCTCATCAGGCCCGGGACTTGCCGGCTCACGGCGATTGGATTCAGACATAACGCAAGGCTCCGGCGAAACGGACATTGAGCGCCAGCCGTCCCGGCCCGGCGATGAAAATGCTGGTGAAGACAATCAGCAACAGCCAGCCGAACTGGCCTTCGAAAAGTGTCCACTCTGGATGCACGATCAACATCGACACCCACAGCAGAAACAGAATAGGCAAACATGCCAGACGCGCCAGCAACCCGCCGACGATCAGCAGCGGGCACACGACCTCGGCGAAAATCGCCAGCACCAGCGTCAGGTTCGCGCCCAGGTGGAAAGGGTCTTCGATGTTTTGCAACTCGGCACTGTAGTGCAGCAGCTTGGGCAAACCGTGCACCCACAACAGGAACAGCCCGCCGCTGACCCGCAGAAACAGCAGCCCCCAGTCTTGCGCCCGATCATCGCGTCGCGAAGCGTCCATGGCCTACCCACACAAATGAAAAACTACCGGCGTCGATGCACCGGGACTGGATTCGATAGTGCCGGGACGGGGGGAGGAAAAATTGAATGTACGTGCTCTGTTTGCGGGAAGACCGAGATCGACCAAACGACATAGAACCCTGTGGGAGCGAGCTTGCTCCCACAGGGTTATTTGTTGTTGCTTCTACCGGGTTATTCCTGCGGGTCGAGATTATCCAGCGCCCGGTTCACCGCCAGCTCGCCCAACATGATGATCTGCGCAATCCCCAGCAGCGCGTTGCGATGAGGGCTTTGCAAAAACCCCGCAAGGTCACTGGCCATGATGCTGGCCGAGGCCAGGGATTCGCAGGCGTGGGCCAAAAGCGTTTCAGTGTTGATGCCGGGGGCGATGACAAACAGGGGGCTGGGGTTGCGCGGCGGTGCCGGGTCTTTCGGAGGATTGAGGTAGTGATCCAGTGCGCGGTCGACGGCCTCGTGGAGCTTTTTGGAGTCGAGCGAATCGTAGGGGGAAACGTCGTCGGATTGTGGGGGATTCGGGGTTGGTTTGCACATGGTCAAGCTCCTTTATACCTGGTGAAACCACCAAAACCCGTCGCTAAACAAGTAAGGGTGGCAGCTGTACGCAGGTTAGCGAACCGGGAGGTATAAGACCCGGCAGACCCGAAGGTCTCCCGCGCACAGCCACCATGTCGAAAATTGCAAACACACGAATATGTGCAATAGAGACTGGAGCCTTGTTGCGCTTATACCTGGTCGGGTCGCTAAACCCGATCGCTGAATTTGCAGCGACCGGGAAACGATAAAGACCGGGTACAAGACGCACAAGCCGGCGGATTCTGGCGTAGTTGTAGGCAACGACGCAAGGCGGTGTGGCTTTCAGGAAACAAGGCTGACGGCTATTAAACAGGGCTGTCAGAACACGGCACATTCCCTAATGAAATGGCTACCCCCGCCGCCCCCTGTGATCGACCACTAAGCTTTCACAGGGGGCTTATCGGAGATCATTGCCATGAGCAAAGTAGCTATTGCCGCCATCGATCTGGGAAAACACACCTTTCATCTACATGCACAGGATGATCGTGGTCACGAGCTGTACCGAAAAAAATTCAATCGGGTAACGCTCATGCAGCACCTGGCAAATCTCGAGCCCTGCACCATCG